>JANLSP010000090.1:0-2691 GCA_031362485.1 Novosphingobium sp. | reverse complement strand
GGTGTTCTACATTCCGCTTCTGCTCGGCATGTTGCAGCTGACCATTGCAGTTTACGAGGCCGAAGACCTCACCAGGGCCGCCAGACCCGCGCTGGTCGCCATGGCGCTTGGCGGCCTCGCGCTGCAGGTCAAATACACCGCACTGCCACAGTGTCTGGCGCTGGGCGGGGCAATCCTGTGGCGCTTCTGGCGGCTCGGCGCGAGGCCTGCGGCGCTGGCGCGTCATGCAGCAACTTTCGCTGTGCTGGGCCTCGTGCCGACCGCGCTGGTGGCGGCGGGCTATGCGCTGGCCGGCCACTTCGAAGCTTTCGCGTATGCCAACCTCACCTCGATCTTCGCGCGCGGACGGCTGATCGGGCCGGAAGCCGAGGCGCATCTGCGCTGGATCGCCAGTGGCAGCAGCTGGCTTTGGTTTGCCGCACTGGTGGGCGCCGCGATCATCGCTGCACGGCGCAGAGAGCCGCGCACCGCCTATTGGCTCGCCGCGCTTTACGTCGCCGCCGCCCTCGTTGGCATGGTGCTGGTGGGTAACATCTACACCCACTATTTCATCCCCGCCGCCACCGGGCTCGCGCTTCTCGCCGCACCAGCCTTTTCGGCGAGCCCGTTGCGCCGCTTCCTCGCACTCGCCTGCATCGGCCTCGCTTTCGGCTTCGCCCACCTCGATGGTCTCGCTGCACGCGGCGACGTGAACCGCGCCGCACTGCCTCGCCTCGCCGCCGCGGTGCAACCCTATGTGGGTGTCAGCGACCGCTGCCTTTACGTGTTCGACGGCCCACCTGCGCTCTATGGGCAAACCGGTGCCTGCCTCGCTACCCGTTATGTCTTCCCCGATCACCTCAACAGCGCACTCGAGCGCCGCTCGATCGGCACCGACCCCACGGCCGAAATGCGCCGCCTGTTCGCCAGCCGACCAGGCGCAGTGGTGACCAGTTCACTCGGTGCACTCCCGATGGTGAACCCGCAAACTGCCGCGATTGTGAAAGATGAACTGGCGCGAAACTACACCCGCACCGCCGAGGTGTTCTTACCGCCCAAGCAGGTATGGATCTACGTTCGCAACGACCAAATTGGCCGCTAACGGCAAAGCCTTCTTCCTCCATCAAGGGGAGGAGAAAGCCCCGTGCCCTGAATCCACTAAGACCTAGAACCCCAACTCCGCCAGAATCTCCGCGTTGTTTTCGCCCAAAGCCGGTGCCGGCCCGCGCACATGGCCGGGCGATGCGGAGAACCACGTCGGCACGCCGGGAAATGTCACTTCGCCATAAGCGCTGCCGACTTTCTCGAAAAAGCCGATGTCGTTGAGATGCTCGTTGTCGAACAGTTCGTCGGTCGTGCGCAGCGGCGAGGCAGGGATGGCGAGTTCGCGCAGCAAGTCGAGCCATTCCTGCGTGGTGCGCGTGAGGAAGGTTTCGCCGAGCAGCCCGTAAACCCGGCCGATCTGTTTCGCGCGCAGCTCCAGCGTGGCAAATTCGGGGCTGTTCCATGCCGGTTGCACCGCCGCAATGAAGGCGTTCCAGTGCTTGTCGTTATAGACCAGCGCGGCAACATGGCCGTCTTTCGTCTTGTAAGGCCGCCGGTTGCGCTCGACGGCGCGGGTGTAATGCGCCGGACCCATCGGCGGATCGAACAGGCGGCCGTTGGCGTGCTCGACCAGCATGAACGAAGCCATTGCCTCAAACATGGTGACTTCCACTTCCTGCCCCTTACCCGTCCGCTCGCGGTGAAACAGCGCCATCATCGTGGCATAGAGCGCGTGCAGCCCGGCCACTTTGTCGGCCATGATCGTGCCGACGAAGCCGGGCTCGCCGTTGATCAGCCTTTGCACATGGGTGATGCCGCATTCGGCCTGGATGGTGTCGTCATAGGCGGGCTGGTCCGCCTCCGGCCCGCGCCGCGAATAGCCATAGCAATTGACATAGACCACATCGGGCCGGATCGCCTTCACATCGTCATAGGAAAATCCCAGCTTGGCGATCGCCTTGCCGCGCATCGAATGGATGAAAACGTCGGCGGTGGCGACCAGCTTGCGCAGCACCTGGCGGTCCGCTTCCTCGCGCAGGTTGAGCATGACGCTGCGCTTGCCGCGGTTGACGTTGACATAGACTCCGCCCATCCCGGGCACCGGCCCGGCCGAGATCCAGCGGGTGTTGTCGCCCTCGGGCGGCTCGACCTTGATCACGTCGGCGCCCATGTCGGCCATGATCTGGGTGGCATAGGGCCCGAACACCACGCTGGTCAGATCGACCACCCGGATGCCGGCGAGTGGCCCCAAGCTCTGTTTGGCCTGCGCTGCGGATGCTTGCATGAATCGCTCCTCTTGGGCAGGGCCTCTAACGGAAGCGCCCTCGGTTTGCCAACTGGACCGGTGGAGCATGTCAAAACATGGAGAACACCCGTGGATTTCGCCTTCAACGAAGACCAGCAGTCGATCCGCGAGGCCGTCCTGAAACTGTGCGGCCAGTTCGGCGACGATTACTGGCTGGAGCATGACCGCTCCGGCGAATGGCCGGTGGAATTCCACAAGGCTTTTGCCGAAGCCGGCTGGCTGGGGATCGCCATGCCAGAAAACGTAGGCGGCGCGGGGCTTGGCATTACCGAGGCGGCAATCATGATGCAGGCGGTCGCCGAAAGCGGCGCGGGCCTGTCGGGCGCCTCGGCAATCCACGGGCCGGTTTTCGGGCTGGAGCC
>JANLSP010000596.1:0-6819 GCA_031362485.1 Novosphingobium sp. | reverse complement strand
GGCGCTGGTCGAAGCCTTCCACACCCGGCGGCCAACCGGGGCCTGCCCCGGGGCCAGCTTCTCCAGGGTCGTCGGGCGCCAGATGCCGCCATTGACCATCGCTGCATAAGCCGACGCCAAGTGCAGCGGGGTGACCGCGATGCCATGGCCGTAGGACACTGTCATGGTGGTGATCCGCGACCACTGCCCGCTCGGCCACAACGGAAATCCGCGCGCCGGCAACTCGATGTAGGGCCGCTCGTTCATGCCCAGCGAACGCATGGTCGCATTCATCCGCTCGCTGCCAAGCTGGTCGGCAACCTGCGCGGTAACAATGTTCGAGGAATGGATCAGGGCTTCTGGAATGTTGAGCGACTCGCCAAGCGTGTGGCTGTCGCGGATTTCCTGATTGCCGACTTTCAGCGGCTTTCCGGAAGGGTAGCGCTTGGAAAAATCGGCTACGACCCCTGCATCTATGGCGGCCGCAATCGTGATCGGCTTGAACGTCGATCCCAGTTCATAGACCTGGTTGGTGAAGCGGTTGAAGATGTTGGCTGCGCCCGCAGTGTCGATCAGGTTGGGGTTGAAGGATGGCAACGATGTCAGCGCGAGCACTTCGCCGCTATCGACATCAAGCACGATGCCGGCCGCGCCGATGGCTTCGGTCTCGCGCATGCCGCGCTCCAGCTCGTCCTCAAGCGCGCCCTGCACGCGCATGTCGAGCGACAGCACCGCCGGTGCGCCGCGACTGGCCGGGTCCGTCAGGTGGCGGTCATACACCTGCTCCATTCCCACCCGGCCATGGCCGTCGGCAGCGACAAAGCCCAGCACGTGTGCTGCCATCGAGCCTTGCGGATAGAGCCGCTCGTTTTCGAACGGCGATTCGATCGCCGGCTCGCCCAATGCGTGCACCCGATTGGCTTCCTCGGGCAGGATGCGGCGGCGCAGATAGCCCGCCTGGCCTGAGCTCAAAATCGCTTCCAGTCTTGCCTGGTCCTCACCCGGAAAAATCTGGACGAGGGCGGCAGCCACTTCGCGCGGCGACCTGACGAGCGGCGGACCGCCATCGCCCATCGCCTTTGGATTGAACCACAGCGAATAAGCGGGAAATGCGCGGGCCAAAGGAACCCCGTTACGATCAACAATATCGCCGCGCGGGGGGAGCAGTGCATCGGCCATCGACTGGCGCGAGGTTGCCGGCTCCAGCACCCCGAGCAGGGCAACGCGCATCAGCGCGCAAAGCGTCACAACTGCAAAAAGCGCCAGCAGCATGAGAACGCGAACCTTCGCCGTCAACAACAGCTGGCGGCGGACGTTGACCAGCTGGCGGCGGCCGGGCGCGATGGTCGCGGTGACGCTGATAGAGGTCATTCCTGTACCATTTCACGGCGCGGTGCCTGCGCCAGACGCCGCGCAAGACCTTCGGCACTGGCCGGCCTTTCGCGCGCTTCGGACTTCGCCTCGCTCGCTGCCGCCTTGCCGGTCAGCGGCGAGACCATCGCGACAAACGGCAGCTGTTCAGCATCGCCAATGGCTGCGGCTACGCGGACCGGTGCGGGGGCATCTGCAGCAGCAGTCTTGCCCAGCGCCGCCAGCTGGCGCTCGCTGGCGAGATATTGCCCGGCAGTGGGCGCCTGATAGCCGAATTCGATATCGTTCAATGCGCGCAGCTGCTGCTGATTGCCGCGGGTTTCAATTTCGGTTTCAAGGAAGATCTTCTCGCGCTGGAGTGAGACCAGCTGCCTCTCGGCCAATCGCACTTCGCTTTTCAGCGCATTGACCCGCACGGTCAGCGCCATGGTCAACGCAAAGCAAACAGTCAGCACAAATGCCCAGCCAGCTGAACGGACGTGATCGCGGTTGAAGTTCATGCAGCCCTCCTGTGTCCGGCGGTCAGCCCGCGCGGCGGGGAATCGGTGCGGATGGCGGCGCGCAGCACAGCCGAGCGAGCGCGCGGGTTGCGCGCCAGTTCGGCGTCGCCGGCACGCGTAGCTTTGCCGAGCAGTGCAAAGCGCGCGGGTGCCTGCTCCACTCGGGGAAGATGCCGCGAAGCACCCGCCAACGCGCCGCTGGCATCGCGCAGGAACTGCTTGACCATGCGATCTTCGAGGCTGTGAAAGCTGACCACTGCGAGGCGCCCGCCCGATTCCAGCAATGTTTCGGCAGCGCGCAGGCCAGCCTCCAGCTCGTCGAGCTCGCCGTTCACATGGATGCGGATCGCCTGAAAGCTGCGTGTGGCCGGATCCTTCGGCGCGCCTGTACGATAGCCCAGAGCCTTGCGCACCACGCGCGCAAGCTCGCCCGTGGTGCCCAGCGGACGTGCGGCGACAATCGCGCGAGCCACACGACGCGACTGGCGTTCCTCGCCGAAGCGGTAAAGCACATCGGCAATGTCGGCTTCATCGGCTTCATTGACGAAGTCGGCGGCGCTTGGTCCCTCGCGGCTCATGCGCATGTCGAGCGGACCGTCGCTGGCAAAGGCGAAGCCGCGTTCAGACTGATCAAGCTGCATCGAGGAAACGCCGATATCCATCACCAGTCCGGAAACCGAGGCAATCCCGGCCTGCGCCATGGCCTCGACCATTTCGGAAAAGCGCCGGGCATGGAGCACCAGCCGGGGCGGATCGCTGCGCGTCTCGGGCCAGTTGGCCCCAAGCGCCAGCGCATCGGGATCGCGGTCGAAGGCGTGGACGATTGCTCCGGCATCGAGCAGCTGGCGGGTATAGCCGCCCGCGCCGAATGTCGCGTCGATGATCAGTTCGCCCGGCGCAGGCGCGAGCGCTGCCATCACTTCATCAAGCAAAACCGGGATGTGGGGCTGGCTCATTTGCGCCGCGCCTTCGCCAGCGCCTCGCGCTGCATGATTTCGCAGGCGGCCAGGTCGCTTTCCCAGCCCGCCCCCATCTTGGCAAGCTCGTCCGGATTCCAGATAGTGAAGAACGGGCTGCCACCGCGAAAGTATATCTGGTCGCCCACATTGGCGACGCCGACCAGCTTTTCGGGAATCTGGAAGCGGCCGCTGCCATCGAACAGCACCTTGGTAAAAGTCCAGAGCTGGCCTGAGCGGACGTCGCGATCAAAATCGGCGCCGGTGGCGAGAGCACGGGCATCTTCGCGATCGAGTTCGAACTCGAAGCCACGCGTGCGCAATGTGCCGAAGCCAGTGAGGCAGGTCCAGCGGGGGTGCTTGGCAAGGCACAGGATATTGGTGCCCTCGCTGGCCAGCTCGACATCCTTGCGGAAGGGCTGGGGCAGGACAAAGCGGTCCTTCTCGCCCTGCAGCGAGAACTCCTGACCAGCATATCCAATTGGTTGAAAAGCCTCCACCGAACCAATTCCCCCGTGCGCAGGTTCAGCCCCCGAAATTGGCCCCTGCTGTCGGCAAAACTTCTCCCCTCCTGCACGCGGACACGCGCAGGCTTGTTCCGCAGCTGCGGAACCGGACGGTCAGCCATGCCGATGGACGAGTTTATTAACCCGCCCATGCCCCAGAGGGAAGGGATTTTTGGGGATTTTACGGGATTTTTGGGGATATGATTTTTAAATGTTAATTTACAGTAAGATATGTCTCACCGGCGTTGATTATGTTGTTTTTTTGTTCTGCGCCCGAATCCGCAAAAGTCGCAGAATCCGATGTCGTGGGTAATTTTTCCCGTATCATCCCCGATTCTGCTGGCCGCGATTGCTCACCCGGCTTCGGCGAGTCTCGCCACAAGCCAGTCGAGCGCTGCTCCGCGACCGCTGACCAGCGGATCGTGATCCTGCTCAAGAAGCGCGGCATCGGCAACGAGCAGCACATGTCCGTTGCCGATCCGGCACTGCGCGACAAGCCCGTTGCCCATCAGGATACAATGGCGCGATCCCGGTGCGGCCACAAAGCGCCCCGGCAGGTTCACCGGTAGGGCGACGCCGCCGATATCCACCTGCCGTTCGCCCGGTGCCTGATCTTCATCGAACAGCAGCCGCAGCTTCCAGTGGCTCAAGATCGGCGAGAGCATGGCCATATCCTGCGGCCGGCGCTTGTCGCCGAGCGGATAGGCCGATTCCTCGGTCAGCATAGGATCGGCAAACAGCAATAGCCGCCCACCTGCGCGCACCCAGGCATCCAGTGCCACGTTCTCATCTGGCGCGAGCGGACGCGACTGCGCCATGATCAGCATCGCGATGCCCGCGATGCCCTGCCCGCTGGGGTGGCCCACCAGGCTGTCCACCGGGCGAAGCTCGCCGTGCCGCCGCAAGGCTGCCAGTCCCCAATGGGGCGGCGCGTCGCTGTTCAGCAATCCGCGCAGATCGGCGGTTTCAGCCCAGAATATCGGCAGGCTGGTGAACAGTCCGATTGGTCCGAACTGGGCTTGCGACTTGGAAGCAGTATCGGCCTGTGCGCAGGCTGCCAGCGCCAGCGAAGCAACAAGCAGCGCCGTGCGGCTCAGCCACTGGAACGGATTAATTGCCGGTTTTTCCGGCGGCACTGGAAGAGGCTGCCGGGGCAACTCCGATATCTGCCAGCGGATCACTTGCCGAACTTTTCACCTTGGCGCCATCGGACGCGCTCATCTCACTCTCGCTCTGCTGAGCGCGGTTCATGATGATATTGGCGAGGCTGACGAGCAGCAGCATGCCGGCCAGCCCGGACAGGCCGATAAGGAGGCGATGAACGGTCTGGGCGCGCAGCTCCCGCGTTGAAGGAGGCGCGTAATGCTGGGGCGCTGCGACCGTTCGCGCCATGTTTGGCTGGTTTGCTTGAGCCATTAGGCCCTCATTAACCGATCAATCCAGCCAAGGGAAGACTGGAAGGCCTTTTGTACGCAACCACTCGGCGTTGTAGAGCGAGGAGAGATAGCGAAACCCGGTATCGCACAGGATCGTCGCAACGCGCGGGTCCTTTCTGCCATCGGCCAGCAACTGCCGACCCAGTTCCACCGCGCCGGCAACATTGATCCCTGACGACAGGCCCAGACAAAGACCTTCCTCGGCCAGCAGCCGCGAAACCCAACCAATCCCTTCCGCATCGGAAATGCGGAACTGGGTATCAATCGGCGCACCGTCGAGGTTGGCGGTTATCCGCCCCTGCCCGATGCCTTCGGCCCAGCTCGTGCCTTCGGCCTTCAGTTCGCCGTGGGCATAATAGTTGAAGAGCGCCGCGCCGTGCGGATCGCTGAGCGCGATGACCACGTTCTCGTCGAAGGCTTTGAGCCCCATGCCAACCCCGGCGATTGTGCCCCCGGTGCCCGCCGCGCAAGTGAAGCCGTCGATCCGTCCGTCCAACTGCTCCCAGATTTCCTTCGCGGTCGATTCGATGTGCGCCTTGCGGTTGGCGATGTTATCAAACTGGTTGGCCCAGATCGCGCCTTCGGTCTCCTCGGCCAGCCGCCGCGAGGTGTGGACGAAATGGCCCGGATTGGAAAACGGCGCGGCGGGCACCAGCACCAGCTCGGCGCGCAGAGCCCGCAACGTGTCCATTTTCTCGCGGCTTTGCGTTTCAGGCATGACGATGATCGTCTTGTAACCCAGCGCATTGGCGACCAGCGCCAGACCAATGCCGGTGTTGCCCGCCGTGCCTTCGACAATCGTGCCGCCCGCCTTCAGCGTGCCCCGCGCCTCGGCATCGCGCACGATCCACAGCGCAGCCCGGTCTTTTACCGAAGCGCCCGGGTTAGCGAATTCGCATTTTCCCCAAATCTCGCAGCCGGCAGCCTCGCTCGGCCCCTTGAGCAGGACGAGCGGGGTGTTGCCGATCAGATCGAGGGTCTTCGTGTGCGCAGGTGCCATCATTGGAGGGGATTAAGCCTCGCTGCGGCCCTTATCAATCCTCTTGGGCAATGGTAACCCGCAGACCCTCGAGCGCATCCGTCACCGGCACCTGACATGACAGGCGCGAGAACTCGTTGCGGTGGTCAGAGCTGTCGAGCAGGTCGTTCTCATCCTCGCTCAGCTTGGGCAGTTTGTCGGCGAAAGCGGGGTCGATATGCACATGGCAGGTCGCGCAGGAACAGCAGCCTCCGCACAGCGCCAGCAGCTCGTCAAAACCGTTGTCGCGAATCACTTCCATGAGCGTGCGGCCGGTGCTGGCTGCAACAACGGTTTCTTCGCCCGACTGGTTGATGACTGTGATATTCGGCATGAGTGCTGGTCCTCTGAGCTAGACGCGATCTGAGCCTTGCTGGCGCATTTGCGCGGCTGCTACTGAAAGGGCTGCGCTTTGGCAAGGCGAAGGTGCAGCGAAAGGAAGCAAAAGGCATGGGATTGAGCGCTGAGGCCCTGAAGGCAGGACTGGACGATGTGGCCGCGCGCGAGCCCGCCTTTGCCCGCGCGCTCGCTCTTGCGGGTTATCCGGACCCGCGAATTCGCGAGCGGGGCTATGCAACTTTAATGCGCACCATTGTCGGCCAGCAGGTCAGTGTGGCGGCGGCGGCATCAATGTGGCGCAAGTTCGAAGCGTTCGCCGGGAGCGAGCCCGATCCCGCCCGCGTGCTGTCCGCCAGCTTCGATGAATTGCGCGCCTGCGGCCTCTCGCGCCAGAAACAGGGATACTTGCGGAGCCTGTGCGAACTGGTGGAGGCTGGAGAACTCGACTTCAATGGCCTGCCCGCCGACGACGAAGCAGCCATCGCGCAGCTCACCCGAATCAAGGGCATCGGCCGCTGGTCAGCGGAAATCTATCTGCTGTTTGCCGAAGGGCGGAGCGATATCTGGCCGGCGGGCGATCTCGCGGTCCAGGCAGGACTGCACAAGCTGCTGAACCTGGCAGAGCGGCCGTCCGAGAAGCTGACGCGGGAAATGGCGGAAGGCTGGCGGCCTCATCGCGGCGCTTTGGCAATCTTCACCTGGCATTGTTACAAC
>JANLSP010000074.1:0-8906 GCA_031362485.1 Novosphingobium sp. | reverse complement strand
TCGACGAAAAGGTCGCAGCGTTGCATCTGGAAAAGCTGGGTGTCAGGCTGACAAAGCTGAGCAAGCGTCAGGCCGATTACATCGGCGTGCCGGAGCAGGGGCCGTTCAAGCCGGATCATTACCGGTATTGACCGCAAGTTGGCCGCAAATCCGGGGCCATCGCAGCAAGACCGTTGTAATCCACCCCGCCGCCGCATAGCGATGGCGGCATGATCCTTAACAAGACCGCGCTGGTGCTGATCGGCCTGCTTCTGGCCGCATGGACGCTTGCCGCGCTCTGGGCGATCGTCTGGGCGCGCGGAAAGGAGCGGCGGCTGGCGGGCGAGCGGCGCGAGGCGATGCGGCTGGCGCGGATGCTCGATGAAGCGCCTGCCTTGCCGCTGCTGGTGCGGGTCGACGGGCGAATTGAAGCGCCCGGCAAGCTAGCCGGCTGGCTCGGGCTCGATGCCATGCCCCAGTTCCTCAGCGAACTGGATGGCGGCAGCTCCGTCGGCAAGGGCGCGAATGGCAATGGCGGCGGGCTCAGTGCCGAGCAACTGGCCGAACTGACCGAGGCGGTGCGCCGCACCCAGAAGACCGCAGCTCCTTTCCGCATGGTTGCTACGCCCAAAGGATCGAGCCGCAGCCTGGCGCTGCGTGGGCATCTGGCCGATCCGCAGGTATCGCCGGGCGGCGCTGCCATGGTCTGGGTGTTCGATTTTTCTGACAGCGAGAGCGAATTGATTCAGCTGCGTGAGCAGACGGCGCGGGCTCGCAGTGATTTCGCGGCGCTGGTCGCGCTGATCGAGGCCGCGCCGTTGCCAATGTGGTTTCGCGGGCCAGATGGCGCGCTGCGGTTGGTCAACTCGGCATATGTTAGCGCAGTTGGCGCTGCGAGTGCAGAGGCTGCGATTGCGGGGGGGGTCGAACTGGTCGAGCCGGCCGAAGGTATCAGTGCGGCCGGTATGGCCTTGCGCGCGGCCGAAACGGGCCATGCAGTGGAACGCTCGGTGATGGCCACGATCGGCGGTGCGCGGCGGATGCTCAAGGTCAGCGACCTGCCTCTGGGCGAAGAAGGCGTGGCGGGCTATGCCATCGATATCGAAGACCTCGAAGAGCAGGGGCGCGCTTTTCGGGCCTTCCGCGAAGCCCAGCGCTCGATGCTCGACCAGCTGTCCGCCGGCGTGGCTCAGTTTGATGCCAGGCGCAGGCTCAGCTTCGTCAACCAGCCATTCCGCCGACTGTTTGCGCTGGATGCCGACGAGATTGCCGGAGAGCCGCCCTTTGCATTGTTGTTCGATGCCATGCGCGAGGCGGGGCGCTTGCCTGAGGCGCGCGACTTTCCGGCCTGGCGCCGCGAGAAGGAAGAATGGTTCTCTGCCGACCAGCCGAGTGAAGATGCATGGTCGCTGTCTGACGGAACGCATTTCCGCGTGCTGGCCCAGCCGCTCCCCGATGGCGGGCTGCTGCTAATCGCCGAGGATCGCACCGAGCAATTGCAGGTTTCCGCCAACCGCGACACGCTGCTGCGGACCCGCGCTGCCACGTTCGACAGTTTGTTTGAATCGGTCGCGGTGTTTGCGCCAGATGGCCGGATGCATCTGTGGAATCGCCGGTTCGCCAAAGACTGGGACCTCGACAGCGAATTTCTCGATACCCATCCGCATATCGAAACACTGCTCGAACGCATTGGTCCCAAGCTGCTGCGACCGCAGCTGGCGCGCGGCGTCGGGGATGTCGTCCGTGCGGCAACGCTCGATCGGCGCCAGAGCGGAGGCCGCGCGGCGCTGGTCGATGGCCGCTTCCTGCGCTTCACCGGCGTGCCCCTGCCTGATGGCAACGGCCTGCTCGCGGTGCTCGACATCACCGACACGAACAAAGCCGAAGCGGCCCTGAAGGAGCGCAATGCGGCGCTGACCGAAGCCGATGCGATCAAGACGCGCTTCCTTGCCAACATGAGCTACGAATTCCGCACGCCGCTCACCTCAATCGGCGGTTTTGCCGAGTTGCTGGAAGCGGGCATCGGCGGCGAGCTTGACGAGCAGGGCCGCGAATATGTTGCGGCGATCCTCGCCTCGGTCGCCCGGCTCAGCGAACAGATCGAATCGGTGCTCGATCTCTCGCAAAGCGAGGCCGGGCTCCTGCCTTTGGCGCGTGAAGAAATTGCCCTGTTTCCGCTGATCAAGGCGATTACCAGCGACCGCGCTGGTGCTATCGCTCAGGGAGGCCTCAGCCTCGAGCTGCGCGGTGATGCCAGTGCCGGAATGATTACCGGCGATCCCGGCCGGCTGACCCGGGCCATTGGCCATCTTCTGGACAATGCGATTTCCGCGACGCCTCGCGATGGGCAAATCCTGGTTGAATTGGCGCGTGGGGAGCGGGCTGTGCGGTTGGTCATTTCCGACAGCGGCCAAGGCATGGATGCCGCCACACTGGCCAGGGCGATGGAAGGGCTGAAAACCGGATCGGACGGCAAGACCGTGACGCGCCGTCAGGGTATCGGTCTCCCGCTCGCACGGCAACTGATCGAAGCGCATGGCGGCACGTTGGAGCTGATGTCCGAGCCGGGGCAGGGGACCACTGCCGTCATCGAACTGCCGTGAAAGTGGAGCTGCCCGATCTCGCCGCGATGACCCGGTTTGGCGAGACGATTGCCGCAGAAGTGCGGCCCGGCGACGTCGTGGCGCTGTCGGGCACGCTTGGCGCCGGCAAGACCACGCTGGCCCGCGCGATCCTTGCGGGGCTGGGCTATGCCGGGGAAGTGCCAAGCCCGAGTTTCGCAATCTTCGAGCTTTATGACCCTCCCGCGCTGCGCCTGGCCGTCACCCACGCGGACTTCTATCGGCTGGAAGATCCGCGGGAGGCCGACGGTATCGGGCTGGATGATTACCGCGAGGGCCGCGTTCTCATCGCCGAATGGCCGGAAAACGCCGGTGGCTTCGCAGGCGAGCCAGCTTGTCTTGCCATTCATCTGGAACTTTTGCCGGAAAGCTCCACTTCCGCTCGTATCGCCATTGTCGAAGGGGCGCGCGATTGGCTAGGACGCATGCCATGTCCGTAACTCCTCCCGCGAACCTGCCTGAGGGCATTGAGCCGTTCCTTGCCGCATCCGGCTGGGCGGGCGCCGCAATCGAACCGCTGGCCGGTGATGCCTCGTTCCGGCGCTATTTCCGTATCCGCAAGGGCGAGAAGACCGCCATGTTAATGGATGCGCCGCCGCCTAAAGAGGATCCTGCGCCGTTCCTGCGCGCCGCCAAATGGCTTGACGCCAATGGCATGCGCGCACCGAACATTCTGGGCGAAAATGCCGCGCGCGGTCTGGTGTTGCTCGAGGATTTCGGCGAAGCGCGGATGCGCGATTATCTGGATCAATGGCCCGGCGACGAACACGATGTCTATGCCACCGCTGTCGACGCGCTAGTCGAGCTGCACCGGCTGCCTGCGGGGCCTTTCCTCGATTACAGCATCGGCGAATATCAGCGCGAGGCAAGGCTGTTGGTCGAATGGTATTGCCCGGCGCAGAACCTTTATGTCGATGTCGCGGGATTTACGGCCGCATGGGAGGCTGCGCTGGGTCCGCTGCTGCCGCGCCAGCGCCCGTCCGTCGCGGTGCTGCGCGACTATCATGCCGAGAATATCATGCTGCTGGGTTCGCTGCAAAAGCAGGGCCTGCTCGATTTTCAGGACGCGCTCAACGGCCACCGCGCTTACGATCTCGTCTCGCTGCTCCAGGATGCGCGCCGCGATGTCTCTGCGGAGCGCGAGGCCGAGATGTTCAACCGCTATGTTGCTGCAACGGGGATTGCGGCCGAGGAATTCCTTGCCGATTACGCGGTGCTTGGCGCGCAGCGCAACACCAAGATCGTCGGCATTTTTGTCCGTTTGTGGAAGCGCGATGGCAAGCCGCGTTATCTCGATCTGATCCCGCGGGTCTGGGCCTTGCTCGAACGTGACCTCTCGCATTCGGCGCTGGCCCCGGTGGCGGCATGGTTCGATGCCAACATTCCGGCGGAACTGCGTGCAGCAGGCGGGGGTACATTCGCGGCATGAGCGGAGCTGTACTGGCTAGTGACACTGCGATGGTCATGGCGGCAGGCCTCGGCAAACGCATGCGCCCGCTGACTGATACGGTGCCCAAGCCTCTGGTTTGTGTCGCCGGCAAGCCGCTGATTGACTACAGCCTCGATGCGCTGGGCGCGGCAGGCGTGGCTCGGGCCGTGGTCAACGTCCACTATCTCCCCGATTTGCTTGAGCGCCATCTTATGGCACGCATAGGCCCGCCCGCAGTGACCATTTCGGACGAGCGCGCGCTGCTGCTCGAAACCGGCGGCGGCATGGTTCGGGCGCAGGCCTTGCTGCCCGACCCGTTTTTCTGCCTGAACAGCGACAACATCTGGACTGATGCTGGCGGAACCGTGTTTCACGCGCTGTCGCAAGTTTGGCGGCCCGATGCGATGGACGCACTGCTTCTGGTTGTGCCACATAGCCGCGGGGGCAACTATGCCGGGCAGGGTGATTTCCACCTCGATTCCTCAAGCCGGATCAGTCGCCGCCAGGGCGATTCGCCCGCACCGTTCATCTTCACCGGCATCCAGATCGTCTCGCACCGGCTGTTGCGCGATGCGCCCGAGGGTCCGTTTTCGACCAATGTGCTATGGCAGCGCGCCATCGGGGAAGGCCGACTGTTCGGCCTCGAGCATCGCGGCGAGTGGTTCGAGGTTGGCGATCCGGGTGCCATAGCTCCCACCGAAGCGCGCCTCGCTTGTGGCTGAGCATGCGGGCCTGAATATCTATTCCATCGCCGCGCATCTCGGCTTTGCCGATGCGCTCGCGGCTGGGCTGCAGGCGCGCTATGCCGAGCCGGATTTCGGCCTTGCCCGGTTGACTTTGCTGCTGCCCAGTTCGCGGGCGGCGCGCATCGTGTCGGAGGCATTCGTGCGGCTTTCGGCGGGCGGGCTCCTGATGCCGCGCATGGCCGTGGTCGGCGATCTCGATCTTGATGAAACGCTGGGCGTGCTGTTCGACAGCATGGGCGCCGGAAGCGATATCCCGCCCGCAGCCGATCCGGTGCGGCGCTGGCTGCGGCTGGCGGACCTGCTGGGCGAGGTCGAGGGCGATGCGGCAGGCAAGGGCGCAGCCCGGCTGCGGCGTGCCCGCGACATTGCCCGGACGATGGACCGGCTGCTGATCGAGGACGTGGCGCCTGAAAGTCTGCTCTCGGACGAAGTGGTCGGCATCGTCGGCGAGCTGGCGAAGCATTGGGAGGCAAGCACTGTAACTTTCCTCAAGGTGCAGCAGATGTGGCTATCTGAGCTGGCTGCGCGCGGCGAGATAGATGCCCCGTCGCGCCGTAATCTGCTGTTTGCCCATGCAGCGCGAAAATGGGCAGAGACATCGCCGCCCCATCCGATTGTCGCCGCCGGGGTCACCAGCGCTTCGCCGGCGCTGGCGCGGCTGCTCAAGGCGGTGGCGCAATTGCCGAAAGGGGCGGTGATTCTGCCAGATCTGGATCTGGCGCTTGATGACGAAGTCTGGGATGCGCTGGGCACGGCGGGCAAGCCTGAGACGGCAGGCGATCCGCCCTTCGCGCCCGGCGATGCCGTCACCCATCCCCAGTATCACCTCAAGCTGCTGCTGAACCGGATGGGCGTGGCGCGCGGCGAGGTGCGCCCATGGCACCGCTCTGGCCTCGCCGCCGCTCCGCCCGAGCGCAGCCGCGCGATTTCAAACCTGTTCCTGCCACCCGCCGCGTCCGTGCGCTGGGCGGGTCTGGCGGCCGAGCAGCGACGGCTCAGCGGCGTGCGGCTGATGGAAAGCGCGCATCCCGGCGAGGAAGCCACTGCCATCGCCATACTGCTGCGCGAGGCGCTCGAAGTGCCTGAAAGGCGCGCTGCGCTGATCACGCCGGACCGCGAACTGGCAGCGCGGGTGGCCGCGCAGCTCGGGCGCTGGAACATTGCCGCAGATGACACTGCCGGACGACCATTGCCGCAGACTGCGGCGGGGCGGGTGCTGCTGCTGCTCGCCGAGGTACTGGCCGAAGATGCGGCGCCTGTTCCGCTGATCGCGCTGCTGACCCATCCGCTGGTGGGCAGGGATGGCGATATTGGCTCGGGCCGTGCGCGCTGGCTGGAGCAGGCGCGCCGGCTCGACTATGTGCTGCGCGGTCCGAGACCAGCGCCGGGACTGGCGCCGCTGAAAAAACTGGCGGGCGAGAAGGGTCTGGCTGACTGGTGGGCCGGGGCTGAAGCGAGCCTTTCGCCATTGTTTGACCTGGCCGGGGATCCCCTGCTGGCCACATCGCTCGAAGCCCTGTCGCTCGCGGCTGAAGCGCTGTGCGGCGAGGCGCTGTGGGGCAATGCCGATGGCCGCGCGCTGGCGCAGTTTCTCGAAGGCCTGCGCGAAGCCGCACGCGCAAGCGGCGCCCGGCTTGATCCGCGCGACCTGCATACCGTGCTGCACGAGGCGATGGATCAGGTATCGGTGCGTCCGCCATGGGGCGGCCATTCGCGCGTTGCCATCTACGGCCTGCTCGAAGCGCGCATGGCGCGGGCAGACCTCGTCATTTGCGGCGGGCTGACCGAAGGGCTCTGGCCGGCGAGCCCCGCGCCCGATCCGCTGCTGCCGCCACCCGTGCTGCGCGCGCTGGGGGTTCCGGGCGCCGACTTCCGTATCGGGCTTGCCGCGCATGACTTGGCCGGTGCCCTGGGTGCGCCCGAAGTCGTGCTGAGCTGGGCGCGGCGCGATGCCGGCGCGCCGGTCATGCCCTCGCGCTTTGTCCTCAGGATCCGGGCGATGCTGGGCGATCAGGCGGCCAGGCACGAGGAAACGCGCGCGGTTCACCTCGCGCAACGCATTGATCATGCCGAGCCGGTCCCGCGCTATCCACGCCCGAGGCCCAGGCCGTCAGCCGAGCAGCGCAAGGTCGATGTCTCGGCGACCGGGCTCGACCGGCTGCGCAGCGATCCCTACCAGTTCTATGCCAGCGCCATTCTGGAACTGAAGAAGCTCGACGGCCTGGATGCCGAGCCGAGCCCGGCGTGGCAGGGCATTGCGGTCCACGCAATTCTGGAGGCATGGCACAAGCAGGGCGGCAAGCCGGGCACGTTGCTGCCGATTGCTGATCAGGTGCTGGAGAGCATGAACGCCCATCCATTGATGCGCGGGCTATGGCGCCCCCGGTTGTTCCGGGCGCTCGAATGGATTGACGAGGCGGTGGCGCGGCTGGCCGGGGAAGGCCGGCAAGTCGTGGCCAGCGAAGTCTGGGGCGACATGCTGTTTGAAGGCATCCGTGTCCATGGCCGCGCGGACCGGATCGACCGGCTGCCTGACGGCACTCTGGGAATCATCGATTACAAGACCGGCCAGCCACCCAAGTGGAAGATGGTGAAGGAAGGCTATTCGCTGCAACTCGGTCTGATCGGCCTGATCGTAGCGGCTGGCGGCTTCAAGGAGGCCAGCGGAAATCCGGCGGAGTTCGAATACTGGTCGCTGGCAAAAGACAAGAAGCGCAGCGAAGAGAACGGCTTTGGTTTTGTCAGTGAGCCGTTCAAGACCGACCGGATCAAGAATGCGCTGGACAAGGAGGAATTCCTCGCCGTCACGCGCGGCTATCTGGAAGATGCCATCAGCCGCTGGATCGCGGGAACCGATCCCTTCACTGCGCGGCTCAATCTCGATGTGCCAGTCTATAACGACTATGATCAGCTAATGCGGCTCGACGAATGGCTGCCGCGCCTCTCCCCCGAAGAGGAGAATGAGGCATGAGCGCGCCGGGCAAGCCAAAGTCCTTGCAGGATAACCAGAGAAAGGCCGTCGCGCCCGATCGCACGGTCTGGCTGTCCGCCTCGGCGGGAACCGGCAAGACCCAGGTGTTATCCTCGCGCGTGCTGCGGCTGCTGCTCCAGCCGGGGGTGAAGCCATCGCAGATCCTGTGCCTGACTTTCACCAAAGCCGGGGCGACCGAAATGGCCGGCCGGATCAACGACAAGCTGGCGAGCTGGGTGCGTTTGCCCGCGACCGCGCTCGCCGAGGAGCTCAAAGCCATCGGTGCCGAATTTGGCCCGGATGTGCAGGCGCGTGCGCGCACCCTGTTTGCCGAAGTGCTTGATTGCCCTGGCGGGGGCCTGCGCATCGATACGATCCACGCGTTTGCGCAGTGGTTGCTCGCTGCCTTTCCGTTCGAGGCGGGACTGACGGCAGGCACCCGCCCAATGGAAGACCGCGACCGCGTGCTGCTCCAGCGCAAGGTGCTGGCGGAAATGCTGACCGAGGCCGAGGCTTCCCCGCTGGGCGATCCGCAGTTGCTCGATGCGCTGGCCGAGCTGAGTATTGCCATCGGGCCTGCGGGGGCGGAGAACTGGCTGCTGGCCTGCGCGGGCGAGCATCATGCATGGTTTGGCCCGGGCAGCTTTCAGGAGCCGATGCGGCCGCATGTGATGCGGCTGCTGGGGCTTAAATCGGATGCGAACGAGAGCGATGTTGTGGCGCTGTGCGGTGACGAGGCTTTCGCCATAGATGCATTGCAACTGTGCCTTTCGGCTTACCGCCAGTGGCCGACCATGACCGGTACAAAGTCGGTTATTGGCATAGACGAATGGCTAGCGGCCCCCCCCCCAGAGCGGCCGGCGCGCTTCGACGACTTGTACAAGCTGTTGTTCACGCAAGATGAAGAGGTGCGCAACAGAAAGAATGTTCAGAAATTCGAGGAACATTTCGAAGAGGCCGGCATGGCCGTTCTGGCCAGCATGGTACGCATTCGCGACCTGCGCACGTTGCTCGCGCTCGCGGATCGCCTCGTCCCCGCGCTTCGCCTTGCCCGTACCTTTGCCCATGCCTGGGACGAGGCCAAGAAGCGCGAAGGGGTGATTGATTTCGACGACCAGATCCGCAGCGCCGCCGAACTGCTGTCTGAATCGGGCTTTGCC
>JANLSP010000057.1:0-3079 GCA_031362485.1 Novosphingobium sp. | reverse complement strand
GGCAAAGCCGCAGCCTTGCGGACCCGGTTCAGCTCTTAGGCATGCTCTGGCCGGCGTTCAGGCGACCGGCGCATTAACCGGACGGATTCTGCACCGTCCGGCCCTCCCGGCGCTCAATTAACTACAAAACAACGGCCTTTGCCTTAAAGCGCTGGAAATCCCGTGCCCGGAAGGCCATGCATTGAACACCATGTTTCCTCCCGAAGACACCGCAAGAGCCGCGCATGCCGCGTCCGACCAAACTCTGGCGGTGCGCGTCGCCGTGCTGGGGCTGGGCTATGTCGGGCTGCCGCTGGCGGTCGCGCTGGCGAAGCAGTATGACACCTTCGGCGTCGATATCGATGTGCGGCGGATTGCCGAGCTTGGCTCGGGCCATGACCGTACCGGGGAAATCGCGCCCGAACGGCTCGCCGCCAGCAGCCTCTCACTGATCGATGATCCCGCACGCTGCCCGCCGGCAGATTTCTACATCGTCACCGTGCCCACGCCGATCGACAGTGCCAATCGGCCCGATTTGCGCCTCGTCGAGGCCGCGAGCCGGACTATCGGCGCCATGCTGCCCGCCGCGCTCGCCGAGGGGCGGGTGCCAGTGGTGGTTTATGAAAGCACGGTCTATCCCGGCGTCACCGAGGATATCTGCGCGCCGATCCTCGAAGCCGCATCGGGGCTGGCGTGTGGCAAGGACTTTTTCCTCGGCTACAGCCCTGAACGGATCAACCCTGGCGACCGCGAACATACCATCGACAAGATCACCAAGGTCGTCTCGGGGCAAACGCCCGAAGTGCTGGAACGGGTGGCTGATCTTTATGGCGCGATAACCAGCGGCGGGGTTTACCGCGCGGCATCGATCAAGGTCGCCGAAGCCGCCAAAGTGATCGAGAACGCCCAGCGTGACATCAACATCGCCTTCATGAACGAAATCACGCAGATCTTCAGCGCCATGGACCTGTCGGTGTGGGATGTGCTCGCGGCGGCACGGACCAAGTGGAATTTCCTGCCCTTCGCGCCGGGCCTCGTCGGCGGCCACTGCATCGGCGTCGATCCCTATTACCTCTCGCACCGCGCGGAGGAACTGGGGCTCGATCCCCGGGTGATCCTGGCGGGCCGGGGAATCAACGATACCATGGCAGAATGGGTCGCGGAGCGGCTCCACGCGGTGCGCAGCGGCAAGCCCGGTTCGGTGCTAGTCCTTGGGCTGACTTTCAAGGAAAACGTGCCCGACCTGCGCAATTCCAAGGTTGCCGATCTGATCGCCGCCCTGGTCGCGCGCGGTCATGCCGTGAAAGTGCACGATCCCCACGCCGATGCCGCCGAGGCGCGGCACGAATACGGGATTGAACTGGCTGAACCGGCCGGGACTCACGATCTGGTCGTGCTCGCCGTGGCGCACCGTGAATATCTGGAACTGGGCCGGGAAGAGTTGCGCGCCCTGTTGAACCCCGGCGGCACGCTGGCAGACCTCAAAGGACAGCTGGGCGCGGCGGCGGACTGGACGCTCTGATGCGCGTCCTCGTTACTGGCGCAGCCGGGTTCATCGGCTACTCGGTTGCCCAGCGCCTGCTGGCGCGCGGCGACAGCGTCATCGGCATCGATTGCGTGAATGACTATTACGATGTGCGGGTCAAGGAAGCTCGGCTCGTCCGGCTGCGCGAAGCGGGCGGCAATCGCTTCAATTTCCTGCGTCAGGACTTTGCCGACTACCCTGCGCTGACCAAGGCGCTGGAGAACTCCCAGTTCGACCGCATCGTGCATCTGGGCGCGCAGGCCGGCGTGCGTTATTCAATCGAAAACCCGCATGCCTATGTCAGCGCCAATCTGGTCGGCCATCTCAACATGCTCGAAGTCGCGCGGCACCGGGGACTGGAGCATATGGTCTATGCCAGCTCCTCCTCGGTCTATGGCGGCAACACCAAGCTGCCCTTTGCCGTGGAGGACCGGGTCGATCACCCGCTCTCGCTCTATGCCGCGACCAAGAAGGCGGACGAGTTGATGAGCGAGACTTACGCGCATCTCTACCGCCTGCCGCTCACGGGTCTGCGCTTCTTCACCGTCTATGGCCCCTGGGGCCGGCCCGATATGATGATGTGGATTTTCACCAAGAAGATCATGGCCGGCGAGCCGATCCCGGTGTTCAACCACGGCGATATGTGGCGGGATTTTACCTATGTCGATGACATTGTGACGGGCGTGGTCAGCTGCCTCGACAATCCGCCGCCAGACGATGGCGAGGAGAAAGCCGGCGGCAGCTTCAAGCCGCACCGGCTCTACAACATCGGCAATCACAAGTCAGAGTATCTGATGAGGGTCGTTGAAATCCTTGAGGACCAATGCGGCAGGAAGGCCGAACTGGAACTGTTGCCGATGCAGCCGGGCGATGCGCGCCAGAGCTTTGCCGATATATCCGCGATCCAGCGCGACCTCGACTTCCAGCCGACGACGTCGATTGACGTGGGTGTCCCCAGCTTTGTGCGCTGGTACCGGGAATATCACGGCAGCTGAACTTTCCGTGGCCGCGGGACGGCCATGCTTGCATGGCTTGCGCGACGAGGCCAATCAGGCGCCATGCGCATTGCCCTGTTCGAACCCGAGATTGCCGGAAATGTTGGCGCCGTGCTGCGACTAGCCGCATGCCTGGGCGTGACCGTCGACCTTATCGAGCCGATGGGCTTCCGCTGGGATGATCGCAGGGTGCGCCGGGCCGCAATGGACTATATCGACCATGTCTCCATCACGCGCCATGCCGGATTCGGCGCCTTCACCTCTACAGTCGGTTCGTGCAGGCTGGTGCTGTTCACCACCAAGGCTGCGCAATCAGCCTACGATTTTGCCTTCATGGCCGACGATATACTGCTCTTCGGCAAAGAGAGCGCCGGCGTGCCGTCTGCCATAGCCGAGGCCTGCAAGGCCCGCCTGCGCATTCCGATGCAGCCGCAGGTCCGATCAATGAACCTTGCATCCTCGGCGGCGCTCGCGCTTGGCGAAGCGCTTCGCCAGACGGCAACGTTGCCGGGTTGAGCCGCCTGTTAGCAGCTCCCCCACTTGCCCTCATCCGCATCCCCGCTATCACCCCCCCATGGCG
>JANLSP010000033.1:0-2355 GCA_031362485.1 Novosphingobium sp. | reverse complement strand
TCTTGCCCAAAGGCATATTGCAGCGCCACGGCCAACGGTGAGGCACCCGCTATCGCGTGAGGAGGCCGCGCTGTGGTCGCGACTGGCGCGCACCGTCAGGCCGATCCATCGCGAGAGCGGCGACCTGCCACGAGCTGAAATTGGCTCGGTCCCGCGGGTTTCGGTCCGTCCCACGCCGCTCGCCACTGCGCCAATGCCGATGTCGCCCCAGCGCGCGCGAGAGGAATTGCACACGCGCAGCCTCGATGCCGGGTGGGATCGCAAGCTCGCGCAGGGGCTCATGTCGCCCGATTTCACCATCGATCTGCACGGGGCCTCGCTCGATGCAGCGCATGGCCGGCTCGATCACATGCTGGCGCTGGCAGTTTCGCAAGGCGCTCGGCTGGTGCTGCTGATAACCGGCAAGCCGCGCCCGGGCGACGGAAGCGGCGGCCGCGGCGAGCGACGCGGAGCGATTCGGGCGAAATTCGCCGAATGGCTGGCGCACGGCCAGCATGCCTCGCGCATTGCAGCGATACGCCCGGCGCATCCCCGGCATGGCGGGGCAGGGGCGGTCTATCTGGTGCTCAGAAAGTCGCGGTAATCAGGCGCCCACGTCGCCACATTGCCCCCGGTGCAGCAGCTTGTGATCGGCGAGCACCAGCGCGATCATCGCCGCAACGACCGGCGTGCCGCGAATGCCAACACAGGGGTCGTGGCGACCTTTGGTCTGGATTTCGGTCGCTTGCCCGTCGCGGGTGATGGTCTCGACCGGCGTGAGTATCGAACTGGTTGGCTTGAAGGCGACGCGCACCACGACTGGCTGCCCCGTTGAGATGCCTCCGGCGATGCCGCCTGCGTGGTTATCGAGAAAGTCCGGTCGGCCCGCTCCGGGCCGCATCCGGTCGGCATTCTGCTCGCCAGTCAGCCGGGCGGCGGCAAAGCCATCGCCAATCTCGACGCCTTTCACTGCGTTGATGCTCATCATTGCAGCGGCTAGATCGGCGTCGAGCTTGGCATAGAGTGGCGCGCCCCAGCCGGCGGGAACGCCAGTGGCAACGCATTCGACCACTGCACCGAGCGATGAGCCGGCAAGCCGCGCCTCGTCGACAAGTTTCTCCCAGCGCGTCCCCGCTGCCGAATCCGGGCAAAAGAAAGGATTGCGGGCAATCTCGGCTTCGTCGAAAGCGGAGCGGTTGATCTTGTCGCCGCCGATTTCAGATACATAAGCGATAATCTTCACTTCGGGGATGACCTGGCGCGCAACGCCGCCTGCAGCCACCCGCGCCGCTGTTTCGCGAGCAGAACTGCGCCCGCCACCGCGATAGTCACGCAGGCCATATTTGGCGTCGTAGGCATAGTCGGCATGGCCCGGGCGATAGGCCTTGGCGACTTCGGAGTAGTCTTTCGAGCGTTGGTCGACGTTTTCGATCATCAGGCTGATCGGCGTGCCGGTGGTCTGGCCTTCAAAGATGCCCGAGAGAATCCGCACCGCGTCCGGCTCCTGCCGCTGGGTGGTGTATTTCGACTGGCCGGGCCGGCGCGCATCGAGGAATGGCTGGAGGTCAGCTTCAGAGAGCGACAACCCGGGAGGGCAGCCGTCAACCACGGCACCAAGCGCAGGCCCGTGGCTTTCGCCCCAGGTAGTGAAACGCAGAAGATGGCCGAAGCTGTTGATGCTCATGAGGGGGCTTTTGCCGAATGCTGGAGTTTTGTCTACCGCAAGGCGCATGAACTGCCTCTGTTTCGACGAGCTCAGCATGAGCGGATTTCAGGAAATTGTTTGCAAGCCCCGTCAGCCTGAGCTTGTCGAAGGCCCCGCAGCATGGCTAGGAATGTCCGATGCACATGAACGTGTTCCGCAGCCGCAAACGCGCCGACATGGACGCCGCGGCCTACGCTGCCGATGACGAACGCATGGTGGCACTCGCCGCCGCGCAGCCTGGCTTCGTCTCTTACCAATATTTCGTCGCGCCCGATGGCGAGACGGTGGCCATCTCAATCTGGGAGAGCAATGACCACGCCCACGCTTGGGGCGCCCATACCGAACACGCCGCAGTCCGCGCACGCGGGCGGGCCGAATATTACGATAGCTACACGATGTATGTCTGCATCGATCCCGCAGTTACCAGCTTCGCCCGGAGCAAACCATGACCCTTACCCTCTATGGCATCCCCAACTGTGACACGGTCAAAAAGGCGCGGGTCTGGCTCGATGACCGCGGCATTGCCTATGCCTTCCACGACTACAAGAAGGCAGGGGCAGACCCGGCGCGGATTGCGCTGTGGTTCGACCGGGCAGGCCTGGACTAAGTACTCAACCGGGCAGGCACGACGTTCCGCAAATTAGCTGAGAGCGAGCGGGATGGTCTGGACG
>JANLSP010000020.1:0-1978 GCA_031362485.1 Novosphingobium sp. | reverse complement strand
GAGGAAGTGCTGATCGCATTCCTGCGCCACATCCTCAATGCAGGTGCTGATACCAGCTTCCGGACAACAGGCTGCCTTCTGGTTGCGCTGCTTTCAGACCCGCAGGCGCTCGCTGAGCTGCGTGCGGACCCCAACATGGTGCCGATCGCGATCGAGGAGACGCTGCGCTGGGAAGGGCCGGTGGCGAGCAACTTCCGCACGCTGACCCGCGATCATGTGCTGGGCGGCGTGCCGCTGGAAGCAGGCGCGGTGATCTACGTCGCGCAGGGCTCGGCCAACCGCGACGAAAAGCATTTCAGCGATCCTGACCGCTTCGATCTGCACAGGCCGCGAAATGTGCGCCATTTCGGCTTTGGTGCGGGTCCACACATCTGCGTGGGCATGCATCTCGCGCGGCTGCAGATCCGCGAGGCTGTGCTGAGGTTGCTGGCACGACTGCCGGACCTTCGCCTCGATCCGGCCTTTGACCTGCCGGTCATCAAGGGCTTTCATTTTCGCGCACCGCCGCAGTTGCGGGTAGTTTTCTAAGGAGAGCAATCATGGGACGTTTTGATGGCCAGGTCGCGGTCGTGACTGGCGCAGGGCGCGGGATTGGCCGTGCTGTGGCATTGCTGCTGGCGAAGGAGGGGGCCAAGGTCGTGGTCAACGACCTTGGCGGCGAGGTTCGCGGCGGTGGTGCGGATGCTTCCATCGCAGAGGCTGTCGTGGCCGAAATCGCCGCGATCGGGGGGGCGGCCGTTGCGAATTGTTCCGATGTCGCGACGATGGACGGCGCCGCTTCGGCGGTGGGCGCTGCGATCGATGCCTGGGGCAGAGTCGATATCCTGTTCAACGGCGCGGGCATTATTCGCCGCGGCATGATTCACGAGATGCAAGAGGACCTGTGGGACACGATCATGCGGGTCAACGTGAAGAGCTGCTATGCCATGGTCCACCACGCTGCGCCGCACATGATCCGCCAGCGCAGCGGTTCGATCCTCTGCGTCACCTCGCCTTCGGGCTTCGGTCATTATGCCATGTCGGCATATGCAGTGAGCAAGGAAGGGCTGGTCGGCTTCGTGCGTTCGATCGCGCGCGAGCTGGGCGAACACGGCATTCGCTGCAATGCCATCCGCCCATGCGCCGACAGCCGCATGTTCCTGCCCGAGATTGCCGACGACATGACTTACGTGACCGAAAAACTCGGCGTACCGCCGGTCGGCTCGCAATGGTTTCCCGGCATGAATGGTGAGTTGCCGGGCGGGCATGTGGACAATGTTGCCGCAGTGGTTGCCTGGCTATCGCGTCCGGAGACGGAGGCGCTCAATGGCCGGGTGGTCTATATCGCCGGTGGTCATGTGGCGCTGTGCGCCGAGCCCGAACTGGAGCGCTCACGCTATCATGCAGCGGGCTGGGACCTTGATGCGCTGCTCGATCCAATGGTGCTTACCCAGTTCACTCACGATCAACGCAATATTTATGCTGGAACGAAATAGCGCTAAGGAAAGTCCAGCCCATGCGTATTGGGGTCGTCATTCCCAGCTTTGACCGCTATGCCGATCCGGCAGTTTTCCGCAGGCTGGTCGTGGAAGTCGAAACACTCGGTTTCGCTTCCGCCTGGCTGGGCGATCACATCGTCTTTCCGGCAGACCGGCCCGAATATATGGGGTCTTCCTGGCTCGATGCGATGGTCTGTGCCAGTCTGGGCCTGGGCATGACCACGCGGCTGGGGTGGGGGACAGACGTCCTGGTGGCGCCCTATCGCAGCCCTTTGCTTCTGGCGAAGATGGCGATGACGGCCTCGCTGCTTTCCGGCGGGCGCTTCATGCTCGGGCTGGGAATCGGCTGGCTGGAGGGTGAATTCACTGCGCTTGGCTCGCCCCCCTTTGCCCACCGCGCTGATGTCACCGAAGAATACCTGCGGGTCATTCGTCAGTTGTTCGAAGGACAGGGGGAACTGTCGCACGAGGGGCGCTGGATCAGCTATGACCGCATCCTG
>JANLSP010000009.1:0-1552 GCA_031362485.1 Novosphingobium sp. | reverse complement strand
TTCCGGCGAGCGCAAAGGCATGATCGCCGATCTGGTTGGCGAGCCGGTGCGGCTCAATCCGATCGAGATCGATCCGCCGCATCATCATGGCTATCGCAAAATTCTGAATCCGTTTTTCACCCCAAAGGCGATCAATGCGATCGGCGAATCGGTGCGCGAGGCCTGCGTCGAATTGATCGAAAAATTCGAGACATCAGGTGGCTGCGAATTCGTCAGCCAGTTTGCCGTGCCGTTTCCCTCTTATGTCTTCCTCGATCTAATGGGCATGCCACGCGAGAAGGTCGATCAGTTCATCGACTGGGAAGACCGCATCATGCGGTCATCCGACTTCGCAGACCGCGCCGCCGCTGCGCGCGACGTCTATGCCTATCTCAAGGCGCACAAGGACAAGCAGCACGAAAATCCGAGCAACGAATTTCTCGCCGGGCTGATGGCGGGCGAAGTCTATGGCCGCCCGCTCAATCACCTTGAGCTGATGGGCATGTATTACGTGCTCTATGTCGGCGGGCTGGACACTGTATATTCGACTGTCGGCTGGATCATCGACCACCTTGCCACGCACCCCGAGATGCAGGAGCGTTTGCGCGCCAATCCCGAACTGATCCCCGCGGCAGTCGAAGAATATTGCCGTGCGTTTTCGGTGGTGGTGACGCACCGGGAAGTGGCCAAGGATTTCGTCTTCCACGGCGTGCCGATGAAGAAGGGCGAGGAAGTGAACATGCCGCTGGCGCTGGCAGACCGCGACCCCGCAGTGTTCGCCAATCCGCACGAGGTCGATTTCGACCGCAAGCCCCGCCACATCGCCTTTGGCACTGGCACGCACAATTGCCTTGGCATTCACCTGGCCAAGCGCGAACTGCGTATCGTGGTGGAGGAATTCCTTGCGCGGTTTAAGAACATCCGGATCAAACCCGGCGAGACACGGCGCTTTCACACCGGGCGGACGTTCGGCCTCGAATATCTGCCGCTGGTCTGGGATCAGTAGCCCAGGCCGCTGAGGATTTTCTCGCTTTCAGCCCAGAGCCGCTGCGCCGAAGTCGTGTCTGCGGCAGCAGGCCCGATCGGCAGCTCCTCCATGTCGTAAAAGTGGCGGCCGCCGGGCGGTCCCGTTTCTGCTGCCGTAGCCAACCACACCATCGTCGTGGCTACTTGCGCCGGGGTCAGGCCCGGAGCGTCCCTGAGATAAGCCTGCATGCCCGCATCGCCGTGACTGGCGAAGTTGGTCAGCACTACTCCAGGGATCAGCGAATGGGGAACAATCCCGTCATTTTCGAACCGGCGAGCCAGCTCCAGACTGAAAAGAACATTCATCAGCTTCGCCTGGCAATAGACAGGGGTGGGGGGGAAGTCGCCATTCAAGCGCTGGATGTCGTCCCAATCGAGCGGCGGCGCACTGTGATAGGCACTCGATGAGGTTGCTACCACGCGGACAGTCCCCGGCTTCCCAGATGCCGCCGTCGCTTGAAGCAGAGGCACAAGTTCCCGTGTCAGCAGGAAGGGGGCGAGGTGATTGGCGGTGAACGTCTCCTCGGTGCCCTCGCTCGTCACATAG
>JANLSP010000696.1:0-2752 GCA_031362485.1 Novosphingobium sp. | reverse complement strand
CGGCCAGTACTGATCGAGGTGCAGGCGCTGATCGTGCGGCTGGCCAGCGGGGCGACCCCGCGCCGCGCGGTGGTTGGCTGGGATTCCAGCCGGCTGGCGATGTTGCTCGCGGTGCTGGAAGCGCGCTGCGGGCTCAATTTCTCTTCGGCAGAAGTCTATCTCAATGTCGCGGGCGGCTACCGGTTGACTGATCCTGCGGCTGACCTTGCAGTTGCTGCCGCGCTGGTCTCGGCGCTGGCGGACAAGCCGCTCGCCAAGGATGCGGTCTGGTTCGGCGAAGTCTCGCTTGCGGGCGAAGTGCGCCCCGTGGCGCACAGCGGGATCCGCCGGCGCGAGGCGGCCAAGCTGGGTTTCACCCGCGCCTTCGGGCCACCTGCCGCCGGTGAACGTCTCGCCGCAAATGCTTACGCGGGCTTAACCATGCTGCCAAATCTCGTTGACCGGATTCTGGCCGGGGCGTAACCTGACAGACATGACAGGCCTCGATATTCTGGTGATGATCGTTGTTGGCGCCTGTGCGGTTACGGGTTTCCTGCGAGGGTTCGTCCAGGAAGTGCTGGCGCTGGGCGCGTGGATTTTTGCGCTCTTTGCGATCAATAATCTGCATGGCCCGCTTTATGAATTTCTCAAGCCGGAGATCGGCAACACGTCGGGTGCCTCGGTATTGGCTTTCGCGGTGCTGCTGCTGGTGCCCTATGCCACGGTCAAGCTGCTGGCCAACAAGATTGGGCAGAGCAGCCGCGCATCGGTGCTCGGGCCGATTGACCGGGTTCTGGGTTTCGGTTTCGGCACGATCAAGGGCTTCATTATTGTCGTGCTGGCCTTTTCCATCCTGGTGCTGGGCTTTGATGTTGTCTGGGGCGCGAGCGGCCGGCCCAACTGGATCGCGCAGGCGCGGACCTATCTGTTCATCAATGCCGGCAGCGAGAGGCTGGTCGGTCTGATTGCAGAACGGCGGCGCAAGGCAGGCCAGGAAGTGCCCAAGCCGGTTCTGCCCAAATCGGTTCTCCCGAAGTCGATCCTCCCCGCCAAGCCAGCAGCCGGGAAATAGCCATGGCCGGTGCTGCGGCGCTCTATACGCCCGACGTGTTGGCGCTTGCCACCAGTTTGGCCGAATGGCCGTGGGATGATCGCTTGCCCATGCAAGGCTCGGCGCGCTCGAAAAGCTGCGGCAGCGCCGTAACGCTCGGCCTTAAGTCTGACGACGCGGGGCGCATTGCGGCGCTGGGCATCAAGGCACAGGCATGCGCGATCGGCCAGGCAGCCGCCGCGATCTTTGCCAGGCAAGCGAT
Source organism: Novosphingobium sp. (assembly GCA_031362485.1). GTDB lineage: Bacteria > Pseudomonadota > Alphaproteobacteria > Sphingomonadales > Sphingomonadaceae > Novosphingobium. Next base: position 1,460 of record JANLSP010000696.1, on the reverse strand, counting down.
CGGACAGGATGCGGCAGGCATTGCCGCTGCCGAAAGCGGCCTGCGCTCATGGCTGGCCGGGAAGGCGCAGCGCCCCATTTGGCCCGGGCTGGAATTGCTCGAACCCGCCCGAGCCTACCCCGCGCGACATGGCGCCATCCTGCTCGCCTGGCAGGCCGCAAGAGAGCTGCTTCCATCAGGCAGCGAGGGCGGCTAAGGAACGCGCAATTCATCGGGGCGGGGAGCGCAAAATGGCAGAATCGACGGCAGCAGCAAAAGCCGAACCCAGCAAATCGGATATCCGTCTTGTCATCGCTGCCTCGTCAGCCGGCACAATCTTCGAATGGTATGATTTCTTCATCTATGGCGCCCTCGGCGCCATCCTGTCGAAGACCTTCTTCCCAACCGGCAATGCCACCCTGGAAATGCTGCTGTTCTGGCTGGTCTTCGCCATAGGGTTTGGCTTTCGCCCGCTTGGTGCGATCCTGTTCGGCTATCTTGGCGACAAATTGGGCCGCAAATATACCTTCCTGGTAACGGTCACCCTGATGGGTATTGCCACCGCAGGTGTTGGCATGGTGCCATCAGCGGAGAGCATCGGCTACGCAGCGCCGGTCATCGTCATCCTGCTGCGCATTCTTCAGGGCCTGGCGCTTGGTGGCGAATATGGCGGCGCGGCGATCTATGTTGCCGAACACAGCCCACCAGACCAGCGCGGGTATTACACCGGCTTCATCCAGGCCAGCGTGGTCGGCGGCTTTGTCTTGAGCCTGGTGGTCGTGCTCGCCTGCAAGGCGGCGATGACTACTGAAACCTGGAACGATTGGGGCTGGCGCGTGCCGTTCCTCCTCTCGATATTCCTGTTGGCCATTTCGCTGTGGATGCGGGTCAAGCTCAATGAAAGCCCGGTTTTCAAGGCGATGAAAGAGGAAGGCACACTGGCCAAGAATCCTTTCGTCGAAAGCTTTACCTATCCCGGCAACAAGAAGCGGCTGTTTGTCGCGCTGTTCGGGGTGGGCGCAGGGCTGACCGCGATCTGGTATTGCTCGATGTTTTCCGGCCTCGCTTTCCTGAAGGGGCCAATGCGGATGGACGATACCACTGCGGAGATCATCGTTGGTCTCGCAGCGCTGTCGGGCATGAGCTTTTATGTGCTGTCGGCGCGGCTGTCTGACCGGATCGGGCGCAAGAAACCCATCGTCTGGGGCTATGCAGCGATCCTTCTGGCGCTGTTCCCCTTGTTCTGGATGATAGGCGGCGCGGCCAATCCCGGGCTCGCTGCTGCCAATCGCGACAATCCGGTGGTGGTCGCGGGCTCAGACTGCTCTTACGCGATCTTCTCGCCGGAACAGGCGACGCCGTGCGCAAAGCTGCTCGCCGACCTCTCGGGGGTTGGCGTTGCCTACAGCCGCATCGAAGCGCCGGAGGTGTCCGTTACGGTCGGCGGCAAGCCGCTGCCGCTGGCGGAATACAGCTTTGCC
>JANLSP010000583.1:0-3732 GCA_031362485.1 Novosphingobium sp. | reverse complement strand
CGACGTTGACGATCTCCGAGGGATGATTGACCCGGCGCCAAGCCATGTCCGTGACATGCAGCAGACCATCGATCCCGCCGAGATCAATGAACGCACCGTAGTCCGTGATGTTCTTGACGAGGCCGTCGATGATCTGGCCTTCAGCCAGGTTCATGATCAGGCCCGAACGCTGTTCGGCGCGGGTTTCTTCAAGCACGGCGCGGCGCGAGACGACAATGTTGCCGCGGCGGCGATCCATCTTGAGGATCTGGAAGGGCTGCGGGATGTCCATCAGCGGCTGCACATCGCGCACCGGGCGGATATCGACCTGGCTGCCGGGCAGGAAAGCCACGGCGCCATCGAGATCGACAGTGAAGCCGCCCTTGACGCGGCCGAAGATCACGCCATCGACGCGCTTGCCTTCGCCGAATTCGGCCTCGAGCTTGTCCCAGCTGGCTTCGCGGCGGGCGCGATCGCGGCTGAGCATGGCCTCGCCTTCGGAATTCTCGACGCGGTCGACATAGACTTCTACTTCATCGCCCACGGAAAGCCCATGCGGCTGGCCGGGCATGGCAAATTCGCGAAGCGGCACGCGGCCTTCGCTCTTGAGGCCGACGTCGATCACGGCCTTGTCGTTTTCAATTGCAGTGATGGTGCCCTTGACCACGCGGCCTTCGAAGCCGCCAGCGCCGGCGCCGCCGAGCGATTCGTCAAGGAGAGCCGCGAAATCGTCGCGGGTGGGATTGGCAGCAGATGCCATATGAGAGGTTCCTATACCGATGTTTCCGGCCGGGCGGTTTACCGCCGGTCTTTCTCCGCTGCGGCACCATGCCGGAACGGGCCAAAGAAGCCGAACTGCCGCGAACGCCGAATGCGAGACGCGGCATCACGCAAGGCCTGAGCCCAGCGCGACCGGCGGCGCTTAAGCGAGAAGGCGCGCAGACGCAAGGCTATTGGCCCGCAAACCGGCCAAGCGGTGCGCGCGGTCAAGGTTGACACGTTGGACACCGTGTCAACTTCGCCGCAAGCAGGTTTCTCGGCAGATTCTCGACGGTTTGGGAAGAAATCGCCAGGCTGGGCCTGCGGATCTAAAAAATAGATGCTGGCGCATGCGCGGCTTCGCTCGCGGAGGATGCAGCAAATGCGGTGGGACAAGACTTCCGTCGAGTCTGGCAGGCGCCAGCGAATTAGGTAATCAGAAAATTTGCCGGCAAAGCCGTTGCCGCCGCGCAATCGCCCCAATCGGCAACCTTTGCCCGCCGCCAGCGTTATCCCGGCAGACCTTGACCAAGCCCAACCACAGGAGCGCGGTTGTACGCTTACACATCTCGGGCCCAGCGAGGCGGCGCGGCGCTAGCGGCGGCCATAGTGGTCGGCGGACTGACAGCGCTGCTGGTGTTCGGGCTCCGCGTCGAATGGCTGCCGCGCGGGCAGGAGGTGCTGTTCTCGATTGGACTGAGCCCCCGGCCCAGACCGACCCCGACGCCGCGTGCCGAGGTGCGCAAGGCGGCGACCAGCGCCGCCAAGGGCGCGGCTTCCCCCCGCAATCTAAGGAACCGGGCGACGCCGGTGGTGGCACTGCCCGTGCCGGTACTGCTGCCACCGCCACCGGTCGTCACCGCGACGCTTGCCGGCACCGGCGCTGCCGCCAACACCGGCGCTGCCCCAGTTCCCGGACCGGGGCAGGGAGCGGGCGGGATCGGCAGTGGGCTGGGCGGCGGCGGCAATGGCGGTGACGGTGACGGTGAGCCGGCAGTCGTCGGCCCGCGCCGCATCGCGGGCAAACTGGCGATGGGCGACGTCCTTGAAGGCACATTGCCGCCCGGCGCGACTGCCGAAGTTAGCGTGCTGTTCCGGGTCAGGGCCGACGGGCGGGTCGATGACTGCCAGATCGACAATACCAGCGGCTTTGCTGCGATCGACGCGCTCGCCTGCCGGCTGATCGAGCAGCGATTCCGCTACCGCCCGGCGCGCGGGAGGTCCGGCCGGGCGGTGGCCTCACGGGTGATCGAGACGCACAGCTGGCATGTCGAACCCGCACCGCCAGAACCGCCTCCACCGCGGCGCTAGAGCAAGTTGCGTGAAATCAGAGCCACTTCCCCTCTCCCGGTGCGGAGGGGGTACGGCAATCCTGATTAGGCGCACAATGCGCTAGTGCCTCCGCGCGGCCTCCACCGCGGCGATGGCGGCGGCGATGGCGGCGTCGCGGCCGAGCGTGGTGGTGTCGAGCAGGATCGCGTCGGGCGCCTGCCGCAGCGGCGCGGCGGCGCGCGAGGCATCGCGGAGGTCGCGCGCAGCAAGCTCGGCCGCGATCGCCGCCAGTTCGGCCTCGCGTCCGGCGCTGAGCATCTCGCGGTGCCGCCGCTCGGCGCGCATCGGCACGCTGGCGACGACGAACAGCTTCACTTGCGCTTCCGGCGCGATCACCGTGCCGATGTCGCGCCCGTCGAGCACCGCGCCGCCGGGCTGCAGGGCGAAGGCGCGCTGGCGCTCGTAAAGCGCCTGGCGCACACTGGGGTGCACCGAGACGCGGCTGGCGAGGCCGCCGGCAAGTTCGGAGCGCAGTTCGGGATTGGCCAGCAGTGCATCGGGAAAGCTGCAGGCGAAGAGCGCATCGCCCTCGCTGTCGGGATCGCCGCCATTGACCGCGCATTGCCAGCCGACTGCGCGGTAGAGCAGCCCGGTATCGAGGTGCGGCAGGCCGAAATGCGCGGCCAGCGCCCTGGCGATGGTGCCCTTGCCCGATGCCGTGGGGCCGTCGACGGCGATGATCACCGGTTCGCCTCAGCCCGACGATCGCGCAGCGCGCGCAGCAGGCCGAACCCCGCGATCACAGCCCATGCGGCTTCCAGCACAAATGCGGCGAGATTGAATTTGACCGAGAGGCTGACCAGCAGCAGCAATGCGCCGACCAGATTTGCCGCGTTGAACCACAACTTGTCGAGCGTCGCGGCAATGTTAGCATAGGCGAACGCGGCGATGAACAGCGCGGTGCCGATCAGACCGACGATGTCGGCGGCAAGGCCGCTCATGCCATGGCCCCGTCCAGCAGCGCCTCGAAAGTCGGAAAGCTCGTCGTAATCGGGCGGGTGTCGTCGATTTCGACACCGTGATAGCTCGCAAGTCCAGCCACGGCCATGCTCATGGCGATGCGGTGATCGAGATGGGTGGCAATTGTATCGCCGCCGCCCTCTAGCGGTTCGCCGCCAGTCCCATCTATAACCAGCCCGTCCTCGTGCTCTTCAATTCGCGCGCCAGCAGCGCCCAGCGCAGCAGCCATCACGGCAAGACGGTCCGATTCCTTGACCCGCAATTCATCACGGCCAGACGTGATGGTGCGGCCTTGGGCGAGACTTGCTGCGACAAACAGCGCGGGGAATTCGTCAATCATGCTGGGGGCGATAGCGGGGTCGATGTCTATCCCGGTAAGCAGCGAATGCTTGACCAGCAAGTCCGCCACCGGCTCGCCGCCGACAAGGCGCGGGTTCATTTCCTCGATGCTGCCGCCCATTGCGCGCAGCACTTCGATGAGCCCGGCGCGGGTCGGGTTGAGGCCGACATTTTCGATCACCAGTTCGCTTCCCGGCACGAGCAACGCGGCGACGATGAAGAAGGCCGCCGACGAGGGATCGCCCGGCACTTCGATGGACTGCGGGCGCAGTTCGGCCTCGCCCCGGATGCGAATCACGCGTTCTCCGCCAAGCTCCTCCACCCACAGCTCCGCGCCGAAGCCGGCGAGCATGCGCTCCGAAT
>JANLSP010000677.1:0-4426 GCA_031362485.1 Novosphingobium sp. | reverse complement strand
GTTCCGCTCGAAGCCTTTTGGCGTAAACGCGGCTATACCCCGCTAGCCGGCTTGATCAGCAGTCTCGAATGGAAAGAGCACGGTGAGGCTGACGAGAGTCCCAAGCCCATGCAGCACTGGGCGCGCAATTTATGAGCTTTACCGTTGCTTCCGCACAATATCCGATCGGATCGCTTCCAAGCTGGACGGAATATGCAAGCAAGCTGGAGCGCTGGCTGAACGAAGCTGCCGACAACGGAGCGAAATTGGCGGTTTTTCCAGAATATGCCTCGATGGAACTGGCATCCCTGGACCCGGCAACAATGGGCGACCTCAATGCCTCCCTGGCCTTTGTCGGCTCGCTCTTGCCGAAAGTCGATCACCTGCATGCGACGCTTTCCGCGCGCCTTGGCCTGCATATCCTGGCCGCTAGCGCGCCTTTCCGCCGCGGCGACGGCACATACGTAAACCGTGCCCGGCTGTTCGCCCCAGGTGGCACAGTCGGCTATCAGGATAAGCTGATCATGACGCGCTTCGAGCGCGAGCAATGGGGCGTTTCGGCAGGTGGGGCGTTGCGGCTGTTCGAAACGGCACTGGGACAAATCGGAGTTCTCATCTGCTATGACAGCGAATTCCCGCTGCACTCCCGATCGCTGGTTGAGGCGGGTGCGCAGTTGCTGCTGGTGCCTTCGTGTACGGATACCATGCAAGGCTATTGGCGGGTCAGGATAGCCTCGCAGGCTCGCGCGCTGGAAGGGCAATGCTATGTCGTCCAATCCCCGCTCGTCGGCGAAGCGCCATGGTCGCCCGCAGTAGATATCAATCGCGGCGCAGCCGGAGTCTTTGGACCACCGGACGGTGATTTTCCCGAAGATGGCATTGTTGAACTTGGTCAGATTGACGCGGTGAGATGGGTCTTCGGCGAGATCGACATCGATCGTATCACTGCATTGCAGGCCGACGGGGCCGTACTCAACCGGCGCGATTGGCCGGAGCAGCCCGGTGCTGTCCAACTTCCGCAGGTCGAGCGGATGGTGTTGACTTGACTCGATCCCTGACAGCAATTCTCGGGCTGATGTCATTGGAAGGGCAATCATGGGACAATTTGACCAGGCCGCGGATCAATCGCACGATTTGGGTGGCAGGCCGATCACAATTGCAACTTCGGTCCGGCCTGAATGGATCGATTACAACGATCACCTGACGGAATCTGCCTATCTCAAGCTGTTCGGAGATGCGACTGACGTGATCCTGGCCCGGATTGGTGCCGGCCTCGACTACGTTGCAACCGGTTATTCCTATTACACCGTCGAGACGCATATTTGCCATCTCGGACAGGCCCGGTTGGATGAACCCTTGGAAGTGCGCAGCCGAGTACTGGCGGCGGATTCCAAACGGTTGCATTTGCTCCACGAGATGACCAACCTTTCAACCGGATCAATGATTGCCAGCGGGGAACATATGCTGGTTCACGTCGACGCGAGGACTGGCACTTCTGCCCCAACGCCGGCAGATGTACTTGCCCAAGCGCAGGCACTTGTCGCGCAGCAGTCCCACTTGCCACCGCCAGCAAACCAGGGCCGGCAAATCAGAATGCCGGGCTGACAGTGCCATACATGATCGCCCGATGTGAAGGAGCGCTATGACCGAAGCCTGCGAACTGACAGCGACTGATATTTCAGAGGCTTACCAGACGGGGGAGCTGTCCCCGGTTGAAGTGTTACAGTCTGTGCGCGCGCGTGTCGAACAGACCGAACCATTGCTTTGCGCGTGCTGGGCCGTGAATTTTGACGAAGCGATGAAAGTCGCGCAGGCCTCTGAACAGCGATGGCGAACGAAAACGCAGCTGAGCGCGATTGACGGCATCCCGATCAGCATCAAGGAGATGATCGCGACAGCAGGCGTCCCTCGCCCGCTAGGCACGGCAGCGGGTGACATGACCCCATCGTTAGTAGATGCCCCTCCCGCGGCCCGCGTAAGAGAGGCTGGTGCGGTCATCTGGGGGAAGACGACGAATCCCGACTTCGGAATGTTGTCGTCAGGACTTTCGAGTTTTCACAAGCTGGCGCGAAATCCCTGGAACCTCGAGCGCACGCCGGGAGGTTCCAGTGCAGGAGCCGCAGCCGCTGCGGCTGCCGGCTATGGCCCGCTCCATCTCGGGACCGACATCGGAGGATCACTCAGACTGCCTGCCGGTTGGTGCGGCATCTTTACGCTGAAACCCAGTTTCGGAAGGGTGCCGATTTACCCTCCCTTCATTGGCCGCGTAGCTGGCCCGATGACACGTACCGTGGGTGATTCTGCCTTGCTGATGCGTGAATTGTGCAAGCCGGACCGGCGGGATTACATGAGCCTTCCTCCGTCCGACATCGACTGGGATGACTTGCAGCTGGATATTGCCGGGCTCCGCATCGGCCTGATGACGGATGCCGGATGCGGAACCCCGGTTGCGCCAGAAGTAAAAGCTGCGGTCGAAGCTGCGGCTATCCTGTTCGAAAATGCCGGTGCGATCATCGAACCCGTAGAGCCGTTTCTGACGCGAGACATGCTCGACGGCCTGGATATTTTTTGGCGAACGCGGTTCCTGGCCGACACGAACCATCTCACCCCAGAGGTATACGCCAAGATTCTCCCCTATATCAGGGAATGGGGAGAGGGTGCATCAAATGCCGACAGCATTGAAGTCTACCACGGGTTCAACCAGATCGCTGCCATGCAGGAGAATGGATTGAGCCACTTTGGCAGCCTGGATTTCCTGATTTCACCAGTAGCGCCAGAGCCCGCATTTCCTGCGGAGTGGCCCTCGCCTACCCGAGATCCGGCAAGGCCGTTTGAGCACATTGCGTTCACCGTCGCCTACAACATGACTGGTCAGCCAGCCGCCTCGATCAACTGCGGATTCACCTCCGACGGGCTGCCCATCGGCATGCAAATCGTTGGCAAGAGGTTCGACGATCTGAAAGTGATGCAACTCTCGCAGTTCTGGGAGAATTCGAGGTCCCGTCCAATGGAATGGCCGCGTCTGAAACGATAACCCTGACAGTTGAAAAGCTGCCGAAACATTGTCGGCGTCGGCGAACACGGTCGTTCTATCGAGCAGGTAGGTCAATCAAGGTCGAGGTCTGCCCGGTCAGCGTCGGCCAGCATCAGGGCAATGTCCTCTTCGCGAGCGCTCGGGTTCTGCATGCGATTGTGGGTGATTGCGACCGCCAGCCTGGTTTCTGGGCTCCCTGATAGTCGTTAAACCACCGGCAGCACCCTCAACTGCGACCAACATTTTGGGAGGCGAGGTCGCAGCGGCAGCAGTTTACCGTCGCCGCGCCAAATCCGCCAACACAATCCGGTCCTATGACAGCGACTGGCGCCAGTTCGAGGACATCCAAGGGCTGGATGCGATCGAAGACGCGATCAACAGAGCCCCCTAATTCTCGGAAATGCTGGGAGACGCAGGCAGGGAGCTATCGTTGATTCGAACGATCTTGAAGCCGTCCGCCTCTAGGAACATCCAGGCCGCTCCGGCGATCGCATTGCCAAACTCATTTAAGCAAACGTCGTGAAAGTCCAAAAAGCTCAGCGCAAAATTAACACCATTTCTGAGCGTTTCGATCGGATTTTCTTCATCCATGATACACCTAAAGCGTGGAGCAAACTGTCAAAAACGGCAACTGTCTGTCGCAGTCCATCGCCGCCACCGCCATAAACGTGGCCGCCCAAACAGAGGAGGGCGCAATAGCCCACCAGCCGGATGTTGTCGATCCTCCATTAGGGGAGGGGGCGTCCCCTGTGCCGGACTCGAGTCGGCCATCGGGATACTCGCATGTCCGCCGACGCCCCTAATTTTCCCCTGAACTTATCACCGCCCGTCTGCCAAACCTTAAATGTCAGTAATTCTTCAATCCAGTCGTTTCGTGCCTCAATCTGCGAGTCCCCATTGCGCCCCTATCGCCGACCATTATCCGATACCGGGATGTTCGGAGTGTTCACTTTCATGAGCGCCAAAATGGGCGATGAATGACGGTGATGTAGCGGGAGCTGCCGCTTCCCTGGCAGGCTGAACACGCCGACATCCCCATCTTCCGCGCCAGCGCCTCAACAAACCCGTCATATCGGCGATGCGAGCTTTTTGGCAGCGCGTGATTATTGGGTCTGTAAGAAGGTCTGAGGGCGCTTTCCATTCGAGCCAGCGCAGTGCACCTCGTGGCTTATGGTCATGGGGTTCGGCCCGCCACTTACTGCACCGTTCAATCCATGTCCGCGCTTCCACCGCCCCGTCGTGCGGCGGGGAACATCAGTCCGATAATTTAGTTGTTGGCGCACAAGCTCCTGCCTGAAATCTGCGCTGGTGACATAGGCTTTGCGGGGGCGTGATAGCTTTCTTGTTACACATGATATCTGTAGAGCAATGTATTGCAGATTGATTGACTCAGGTCCGGGGGCCGCGTGCACG
>JANLSP010000641.1:0-4301 GCA_031362485.1 Novosphingobium sp. | reverse complement strand
CCCAGCGTGCCATAGCCGGCAGTGGTCTGATAACGCTTGTCACCCACATTCTCGAGCCGCCCGAACAACTCGATCGATTCCGTCACCGGCATGCTCGCGCGCAGCGTGACCAGCGCATAGCCTTCCAGACGCCGGGTGTTGCCGGCATCATCGAACGAATGCGAAAGGACGCGCAAATCGGCGCCCAGCGTTAGGCCATGTAGCGGGGTCTGCCAGTCAGCCGAGAGGGTCAATGCATGGCGCGGACGGCGGGCGAGATCCTTTGCCGTCGCCCGGTTGATCGCCTTGACATAGCTGTAGGCGGCACGCGCGCGAAGATTGTCGCCCAGCCGGGCTCCCAGCTCTGCCTCAAAGCCCTCCGCGCGCGCCGACCGGACATTGTTGTATGTGCCGAAAGGGCGGCCGATGCAGATGCCGGTGGTCACGCCAAAGCAGGAAACGAAATCGATCAGATCGCGGCTGTCGCGGCGGAAACCGGTCAGCGCGATGTGCAGGCCAGCATTGTTGCGGTCGCCCATCTCGATGCCAATGTCATAACTGCGGCTGTGCTCGGGAACCAGCGCGCCATTGCCGAAGTCAGAGAATAGCTGGAATAGCGTCGGCGCTTTGAAACCCTCGCCGAACGAGGCGCGCAGGCGCCAGTCATCGGACAGGGCAAAGCTGCCGTTGGCCCCGAAAGTCCACTGGCTGCCGAAGCGGCTGTGATCGTCGAGGCGCGCGCCGGCCGAGAGACTGATCCGGTCGTGGCTGTAGCCCAGCAGCAAATGGCCGCTGGCGAGCCGAGCTTTCTTCTCGCTGTCAATCGTGGTGGAATAGCGGCTCCATTCGCTGTCACCGCCAAAGTCGAGCGAAAAGCCCGATGCGAGATCGGCCCTGCCGGTCAGTTCCAACCGATCTGACTGGCCTTTGGTGGCGAAATTGGACGTCGTGCTGGAGGGCGTGTCGAAATATGCGCGGCGGATATCGGTGATTGAATAGCCGCCATCGAGGCGCAGCTTTCCGGTATCATAGACCAGGCCGACCCGGCCCGAACCTTCACGGGTCGTGGAATACTCGCTGGTATCGGCGAAACTGTAAGTCGGTGACGGAAAGCCATCCTGGTCGAGCCTGGCATCGGCATAGCGTGCGGTCAGTGTGGCGTTGAGACCCTCGGCCAGTTCCACCCGGCCGCGCCCGCCGATGCGCCACTGTCGGAAGCCATCGGCCTCGCTGCCCACCGCAGCAGAGGAAATGCCGTCGGTGCGGTAATAGCCAGCGTTCAGGCCGAGCGCATAGCGGTCACCAGCAATCCCGGCGCTGACTCCGGTATCGACGCTGTCGTTTGCGCCATATTCGGCCATGGCTTCGGCGCCATTGAGCTCGCGGCTGGTCAGTGCCAGCACGCCGCCAATTGCCTGGCTGCCCCAGACCACGCTATTAGAGCCGCGCAGCAGCTCGATCTTGCCGATCCCGCCTGCCAGCAGATTGCCGAGGTCATAGCCGCCTCCGGGCGCGGCGACATCGGCAATGCGCACGCCGTCCACCAAGACCAACAGTTGCTCGGCATCGGCCCCGCGCACGCGCACGCCGGTGAAATTGCCGGGTCCGCCGTTGCGGGTGATAGTGACACCGGGAAGGCGCTCGAGTACCCGGGCGAGGTCGGGTCCCTGGACGGACTGCAGCTCTTCCAGGGCCACAACCGATATCGACTGACCAGAGTCAGAAATGCGATCACGCTGGCCAGTGCCCAGAACCGTAATCATGTCATCTCGGATCGGATCGGCAATAACGATGTCACCCTGCGGGACGCCTTGCGCCATCGCAGGCGCAGCAAAAGCCAACGAACAACCTAGCAAAAACAGATATTTCATAGACAAACCTCCGGCATGAACGAAACGCCGTTCATGGCGAGAGGCCCCGCGAAATTGCGGGTCCACGCTGCATCCGGTACACTCCGCCCGGCTGCGGAACGACCGTCATCGGCAGGTCTCCTGGCTCCCGGATCAATGCTTTCCGCCCGTCTTCCCAGCCAGATGGCCAGTGACATGTGGGACGGATCGCTCCCCGGTCACAGTTGCGGAGGCAGCGCAGGAATTGAACCTGCTTCCCTCTTAGGTCCGTTTCCGGACCACCAATGACGTGGCGCGCCTTTATACCGAGTGGCGCGGCGAAGCAAATTGCTTAACCGCTTTACGCTAGGACGCCCGCATGTGCCGGTTCGGCACGGTGAAAAATCGCCCGATGCAAGCGCGGGCACAACGCGATACGCGCAAAGCGCGCCCGCATAATTGAGCCCGAAGAGTTAGCCAATTGATCGATTCCAAGCCGCCTGTCAGCCCCGATTTCGCCGCTTTTGCCGCGCGGCTGGAGCAGCGCCGCGCGCGGCTCGCGCGCCGCAAACTGGTCTTGCGCCGCGGCCTTGTGGCTTTTGCTGCCGTGGCGGTTCCCGCATTCGCCGCACCGCAGGCCTGGTCCGAACTCGACATCGGCGATGCCGGCGAAGCGGTCGCAGCAGTCGAGCCGATGCCCTTCGAAAAGCCCGGCGACAGCTTTCCCGGCTCGGCGTTTTATTACCTCGCCTCCGCCGACGAACAGCGCACCTGGGCACCGGGGCTTGGCGAGGGCATCCATTCCGATGCAGAAAATGCGCCCACCAGCTTTGGCCTCACTGTCGGCCCTGCCGCGCGCGCGCTGCGCATCGACAATTCGGGAGTCGACCGCAGCCGAGCCGAACAGTGCCTCACCGCCGCGATCTATTACGAGGCGGCGAGCGAGCCCGATGGCGGCCAGCGGGCGGTGGCGCAGGTTGTGCTCAACCGGGTCGCCCACAAGAGCTATCCCAACACGGTATGCGGCGTGGTCTATCAGGGATCGGAACGGAGCACCGGCTGCCAGTTTTCCTTCACCTGTGACGGATCGCTGGCGCGCGTGCCCAGCCGCCTGTTCTGGGAACGCGCCGCTCGCGTCGCGCGCGACGCGCTGGCCGGCGATGTCTATGCCCCGGTCGGTCTGGCAACGCATTATCATACCTTCGCGGTGCATCCTTACTGGAGCCCCAAGCTGGTCAATGTCGCCAATATCGGCGCGCACCGCTTCTTCCGCTTTCCGGGCAGCGCCGGTGAGTCGGGCGCTTTCCGCTTTGCCTATGCTGGCGGAGAACCGATGGCTGCGCCAAATCCGCGCAGCGCCGCCGCCGCAATCGCGCCCGACCCCGCGCTCGATCCGCTGGCGATCGAGCGGGCCTATGAGACCGGCTTCAAGAACGCACAGGGCGCTCCTGTCGCGCCTGCCGCATTCACCCCAACGCTGCACGGCCTCGGCCCCGCCCGGGCCGCTTCGCCGCCGCCGGTCTATACCGCCGAACAGCAACAGCGCGGCGGCGACGCGATATTTCGCGGGGGCAACCTGCCGCAAGGGTCTGCAGTTAAGCCAGAATACGCAAACAGCGGCCGCTGGATCGCCGGCCCAGGCAGCTAGATCATTTCGCCCTGGCGATCTGACAGTACCGGCAGAAAGCCTTCCACCTTCGCACCAACGCTGCGGTACAGCGGGAGCAAGGCATCGTTAAGCCGACGATAGTGGTAGAACGGCACCGAAGGCCACAGATGATGTCCAAGATGCAGGTTCTGCCCCAGCAGGACCAGATGCCCCAGCGGCCAATCGTTGACCCGGGCATTGCCGTAACGTTCGGTATTGTCGAAGGGAACGTGCGGAATATACTGGAAGAACACGTTCAGCAGAACCAGCCCGATCAGCACCGGCACGAAGTACAAAAGCAGCGCGATCTGCGCATGGCCGAAGACCACGGCCAGCCAGAAAACCAACTGCATTGTGGTCAGCGCGATCGCGTGCTGCCGCATTTCTTCGCCGGTCATCATCGCCTGCTTCATGGAATAGGCTGCGGCCGGCACCAGCTTCACTACCGGCAAAGGCAGCAGCAGCAGCATGCGCATGAATAGCACCCGGCCGACGCTCTTCCACAGCGCGCCACGGCACAGATTGTAGTCAGGATCCCGGTCGGTATTCGTATGCTGGTGATGCAGCAAGTGGATCCGGCGCAGGCCAGGATAGCTGGTCATCATGTTGAGCGCCCCGAACCAGCCGATCAGGCCATGCACCCAAGCGTATTTGGTTGCCCGCACGATATTACCGTGAATGCTTTCATGGACCAGAGTGTAGCAGGCGAAGACGATATACCCCAGCGGCAGGATCACTGCCCAGACCGGAACATAACCGCCCAGAGCCGCGCTAATCATCAAGGCCTGGGCAAGCGGCAGCAGCAATGCCAGTCGCAGCGTCGGCCAGGCAATTTCGGGCGACAG
>JANLSP010000640.1:0-4743 GCA_031362485.1 Novosphingobium sp. | reverse complement strand
TGGCCGACATTGCGCACGAATAGCAGGCTTCGGCCCGGAAGGGTGAATTCCGAGCCCGAAGGCGTGGTCCATGTCCGATCCGGCGAGAGCGCGCGGGTCAGCACTTTGCCGCCTTTCTCGAAGCTCTCGGTCAAGTCGCCGCGGATCACGCCAAGCCAGTTGGTGTAAGCAGCCAGCTTGTCTTCCGCATCGACTGCGGCAATCGAATCCTCAAGATCGGCAATCGTGGTCAGCGCCGATTCGAGGAGAACATCGGCTATTCCCGCCGGGTCATTTTTTCCGACGGGATGTCTGCGATCAAAAACAACCTCGATATGCAAGCCATTATTGCGGAACAGACGGCGCATGCCTTCCTCGCGCTCGCCGGCATATTGCGCTGGATCGCGAAGTTCGATCCCCGCCTCCTCAGGGTTCGATAAATCAGCCCAGCTCCCGTTCGCCAGTGGCAACGCTCTATCCAGAAATGCCTTGGCCGCCGAGATCACCGCTCCCCCGCGCACCTCGTCATAGCCGCCGGGCTTCGCTGGCGGCGCGTCGAGCGCATCAGTGCCATAGTAGGCGTCGTAGAGGCTGCCCCAGCGGGCATTGGCGGCGTTGAGCAGGAAGCGGGCGTTGAGTACCGGCACCACCAGCTGCGGCCCGGCCATCGCCGCGATCTCGGCATCGACATTCTGTGTGGTCACTTTGAAAGGCGCAGGCTCAGGCACCAGATAGCCGATCTCGCTGAGGAAGGCGCGATATTCAGCTGCGTCGAGCACCTTGCCGGCACGCGCCAGATGCCATTCGTCGATCTCGGCTTGCAGCGTATCGCGCTTTGCCAGCAGGCTGCGGTTTTCCGGCACCAGCCGAGCCAGCAATGCGGCAAAACCTGACCAGAATTCGTCTTTGCCCAGCCCCAGCGGGGCCAGCACCTGATCCTCAAGGAAGGCAGCCAGTGCGCCATCGACCTGCAAACCGGAGCGTTCAATTCTAACCGTCATTTCGCCTCGCAACAATTTGGCCCGGCAGCGCATGGCGCCGCGGGCGTGGATCAACTGAATTGCCCTGGGGGAGGAATGCAGGTGCCTATGACGAAAGCCCGCCGAATTGGCAACTGCGTCCCGCGTCGAAACACTTTACACTGGGGCCAGGGGTTAACCAGTGTCTTGTCAGCATTTCCGCATGTGGCATGATGATTGCTCCATTAAAGTGTTAACCTGGGATTCTGGAATGCTGCGCAAGATTGGCCGCCTGTTCGTTATCAAGACCCGCATCGAGGCGTTCATCATCATCTATGCGCTGGCAACCGGCGCGGCGCAGCGCGGCAGCGTCTATCTGGGGCAATATCCGGGAACCGGCGGCAAGCTGCTGTTCATCGCCTGCCTTGGCTCGGTCATGTTGGCGGGGGTCAAGATCCTTGACTGCCTCAGCTTCGAGCGCGCCCGCGATGCGGCGAAGGACGCAGCTGCGTTTATTTGATCGATTGCTGCAAGTTCTGAAGCAGAAAATGCTCAGCCGCTGGCGCCGACCTCAAGCGGATGCTCTCGGTAGAATTCGACTTGCATCTGCATCGGGCCGCTTACTTCGACATGGTGCAGAGCCTGCGGCGGGATCGGCGCTGGCTGACCGGGGGTCACCTGCACGGCGCGCGGTGGATCGATGAACACCAGCCGGACCTCGCCCGCCAGCACCCGCAGCAGCCCCCAGACACCTTCCTTGGTGCTGTGCTGGCTGCGAATCGCCTGGGGCAGGCTGTCCTGATCAAAGATCGGCGTTGTCTTGTAGGGTGTGGTCATATGACGCCTTAGCAGCAATGCAGACCTGAGACCAATTGCGACGACAGGGCGGCTTACATGCGGACAGCGCCGGGACCAGCGATCGGTTCTGAAGGAGCGACGAAAGGGCCGGATCAGCCCGCCTCTGCCTCCAGCGCAGCACGGTCGAGAATGACGACTTCGCGGCGCGAGGGCAGATCGACAATGCCATCCGCCTTGAGTCTGGTGAACTGGCGGCTGACCGTTTCAATTGTCAGCGCCAGCACATCGGCAATCTGCTGACGAGAAAACGGCAGATTAAGCACCCGGCCCGGCAAGCCGAAATCAACCTTGCAACCTGGCTCCACCAAACGCTCGCTCATTTCGAGCAGGAAACTGGCGACTTTTTCACTCGCCGACTTGCGGCCCAGCAGCAGCATCCAGCGGCGCGTGCGATCGAGTTCGCCGAGCGTGCGATCAAGCAGCTTGTGTTCCAAGGCCGGATGCTCGCGGGCAAAGGCATCGAAATCGCGGCGGCTGAATACGCAGACCCGCGCATCTGTCAGCGCTGTGACACCGTAGCCATTGGTCGAGCCGAACGGGCGGCCGATGAAGTCGGATGGATAGACTACGCCGACAATCTGTTCGCGCCCATCTTCGGTGCCGGTCGAAAGCTTGAGCGCGCCTTCGATCACATTGGCGACGAGAACCGAATCCTCGCCCTCCCAGATCAGCGATTCGCCGGCCGCCAGATTGCGCCGCCTGCCGATAGCGTTCAACGCTTCGAGCTCGCGGTCATCGAGCGCAGCGCAGATTGCCCGGTTGCGCACAACGCAAAGATCGCAGCTGGACATCAATACGCCCTAGCAGGCCGCGCCGGCACGGGCAATTGCACGCGCGAGAAGGAGAGATCGGGCTGATGGAGTTTTTCCTGATTCGCCCCAGTTCGAGAGCGACGGCCAGCCCTGTCACAGTGTCGATACGGTGGGGCGGTTCTGTTGCTAGGCCCGCCCCGAGCCCCCGGAATCCGTTCTGTTGCCCGGCCGGCCCGGCCGCGTTCTAACTTTGTAACTTCAGGACGTTAGCCCCTAGAATTACGCTGCGAGAGCAAGTGCTTCGTTGTCGTTGGCACTTATTGGGTTTTGAGCCTTGAACGGGTTACTCAGCCCGGGCAAAAACTGCGCTTTTGAACACACGTCGATCCTAGTTCGGCCCCGTCATGTCCCCCGCAGATGCGAGGGATGTGGTGGAGCCGCCGGGTACCGCCCCCGGGTCCGCTGCGTCTATTACACGCCGCAATTTATCACCATAGCCGGGCGAACCCGGCGAGAACCAATATAAGCACAATTGGATAAATGAAAAGGGGCGGACGCCGCGACCGGCGGCCATCCCTTTGCACGGAGCCCTGAAAAGCTACTTTTTCAGAGCGTCGCGGATCTCGGTCAGCAGATCGACCTCGCTGGGGCCAGCGGGTGCTGCGGCCGGCGGCGGCATCGCCTTGTTGGCCTGACGCACGATGAGAAAAATGACAAATGCCAGGATCAGGAAATTGATCACTGCCGTGACAAACGAACCCCACGCCAGGACATTTGCCCCTGCAGCTTTCGCCGCTGCCAGTGTTGCGCCTTCGGGTGCAACTCCGCTGAGCACCACATAAGAGTTGGAAAAGTCGACATCGCCGACCACTGCGCCAATCAACGGCATGATTACATCGTCAGTCATCGAGCTGACAATTGTGCCGAAAGCCGCGCCGATGATGACACCGACTGCCAGATCGAGCACATTGCCGCGCGCGATGAATGCCTTGAATTCCTGTAACATTGCGAACCCCTTCCTTTGTCTTTGGGCCTGGCCCGAGCCCTGATTGCCATTGTCGTCGGGCGAACTCAACCCGGCCTCGCCGAGCAAATGCCGGTTACGCTTGAACGCGGGTCACCAGTCGCTACATTCGCTAGGGCGCGGGCGATTGCCGCCTGCCGCCAAGGAGGGTTCTAGATGTCTGCAATCCGTGCCACTTCGTCCGGCAAGCGCGCCGGGCGCATTGCCTTCGCCGCAGTTGCCGCTGCCAGCCTTTCGGCCTGCGGGATCAATTCGGTGCCGACGGCAGAGGAAAACGCCAAGGCCAAGTGGGCCGATGTGCAGGCCGCTTTCCAGGAACGCGCCAACCTCGTGCCCAACCTCGCCTCGGTCGCCAAAGGCGCAGCGGAGCAGGAAAAGGCGATCCTCACCGGCGTGGTTGAAGCGCGCGCCAAGGCGACCTCGATCCAGCTAAATCCGGGTGATCTATCCGATCCATCCAAGATGGCGCAGTTCCAGGCGGCGCAGAACCAGCTTTCGGGCAGCCTCGCGGGCTTCGGACGCCTGCTGGCAAATGTCGAGGCCTATCCCCAGCTCAAGAGCATCACCAATTACCAGATGCTGCAAAGCCAGCTGGAGGGGCAGGAAAACCGCATCCGCGTGTCCATCCGCGACTACAACGAGGCGGTGCGCGACTATAACACCCGCGTGCGCACGTTCCCCGAGATGTTCGGCGCGATGATCCGCGGCGCAAAGCCCTATGTGCCCTATCAGGCCGCAACTCCCGGGGCGGAAGTCGCCCCCAGCCTTGACGGCAAGATCTGAGCGAGGGGAACCAGACCATGCTCGGCCGCGCCGGGCTTCAACGCCAGATCGGCATTGCGGTCCTGACACTGCTGACGGCGGTGGGCATGCTGCTTGCTGCCGCCGCAGCGCGCGCGCAGACTTTTCCGGCACTCACGGGCCGCGTCGTCGATGCCGCACACATCATCCCCGACGATGTCGAAGCACGGCTGGTGCAGAAGCTCACCTCTCTCGAAACGCAGTCACAACGCCAGCTGGTCATCGCCACGCTGCCGAGCCTCGAAGGCTATGAAATCTCCGACTACGGCTACCGCCTCGGCCGGGCTTGGGCGATCGGCGATAAGGAGCGCAATGACGGCGCGCTGCTGATCGTCGCACCCAGCGAACGCAAGCTGCGGATCGAGGTCGG
>JANLSP010000625.1:0-5402 GCA_031362485.1 Novosphingobium sp. | reverse complement strand
GCTCCACGCGCGGCTGGACAAGCGCTGGACCGGTGCGCTGGCCTGTTTCACCTATACGGTTGGTCCTGCCATCCCGGTGGTACTGGGATATTTTGGCGTCTTGACACCAGCGACGCCCTATCTTCTCGCCATCCTGATCGCCTTCTCGGTGCTGCAGCATGCGCCCTACAGCATTCTGACCACGACGATACGTTCGGTAATCGCTGACATTGCCGATGAAAACGAGCTGAGAACCGGACTGCGACAGGAGGGGATCCTCTATGCTGCACGGCAGTTTTTCCAACGCATCGACACTGCCCTGGGCACAATGCTTGCAGGCTGGGCGCTGGTTATCATCAATTTCCCCGACAAGGCCGTTCCGGGCATGGTCGATCAGGATGTCGTCATGGGGATCGGCGTCGCCTTCATCCTGACTGTCATACCGGGCGTTATCGCCAGCATGTTCTACGCATTGGCCCAGGTAACCCGGTCATCCTATGATGAAACGCAGGCCGCCCTGGTTATCGACCGCGCCGAGCGTACTGCCGCACAAACCTGATCTTCCCACCCAGCACAGACAGTCGAGGAGCTTTGAACCGATGAGTATCCATGCAGCAAACAAGCAACTTGTTGCCGAGTTCCTGACCGGGATCGCCGATTGCGAGCCTGCTGACGCAGCCAAGGTAATGGCGCGCCATTGTCATGAAGACTGCCACTGGGAGGTGTTCCATCCATTCAATACAATGCTCGGCAATGAGGCTGCGCTGAGCCAATTCTGGCAGCCGCTGCGCGATGCCTGGCCCGATTATGAAAACCGCATCGCGCTGATCATAGGCGGTGAATACGAAAGGCGTGAACAGGTCAGTACGTGGGGGCACCTGATGGGCACCTTCGACGCCCCACTCGTCGGCATTCCGCCGACCTATGGCGTCGTCACGATGAAGTTCGGCTTCAACTGCATCGTGCGCGACGGCAAGATCGCCAAGGCCTATGTCCTGCTGGATCTGGTCGATGTCATGCGTCAGGCAGGGCATTATCCGTTCCGCCCGATGCCAGGCTCGCCCGAGCAATGGGCTTTCCCGCCATGCGACACGGGAGCAACTGCATTTAGCCATGATCCGGTGATGGGCGCGGAATCATTGCGGATCATTCGCGAAATGCAGATGGGGCTGGTCCCGCAGACCGAGATCAAGAACATGGCCAATTCGCCCGATCGTCATAGCCCGCACTGGCACAAGAACATGAACTGGTATGGCCCGGCTGGCCTGGGATCGATGCGCGGCCGCAGGGGTTTCCGAAATTTTCATGGTGCGCTGTTCCTGCAAGGATTTTCTGACCGGACCGGCTGGGTACGCGATCACGAGGGTCCCGAAGACGCGCCCGGCCACTATGTGCGAATGGGTGACGGGCGGTATGCGGTGACCGGTGGTTGGCCCTCGCTCAATGCCACGCATCTCGGACCAGAGTGGCTTGGCCTGCCCCCGACTGGCCGCAGGGTGATGATGCGCGTGGCTGACTGGTACCGGCTGGATACCGACAACAAGATCATCGACAACTGGGTGATGATCGACGTGCCGCACATGGTTCACCAGATGGGCATGGATATCTTCCACGACCTGCAGTTCTTCGTTGACCGTTCGTTGCCGCGCATAGCCGTGTTCGATCCGGTGTGAGCGCAAAATCGTTGCGATTTGCCATCCGCCTCATTTGCGCCGGGCACAGCGACCATCTGTTTGCGAATGCAAGACTGCAAATTACCCAAGGTTATGGCGTAAATACAATAATATAAGACTTTTGGTCGCGGCATCAAAGGCGGCTATAGGATGCCGAATAGCTTGTCGATTGACTGCGCTTGCAAATACTTTGGCTGGGCGTATACTGGCGTCCAAATTCAACAGAAAAAAGGGGGGTAACTATGACCCGTAGTGCAAGGAACTGGCGTTCATTTCGTGCTTTGGCGCTCGCGTCGTCGGCTATCGTTGGCCCGATCCTGTTCGGATCAGCCGCGCTGGCGCAGGCCAGTTCGGGTAGTCCCGAAGCAGATGAAAGTGGCGTGGTAGACATTGTCGTCACGGCCCAGCGCCGCGAAGAATCGCTTCAGGATGTGCCGTTGTCGATCGTCGCGATTGGCCGCGAGACGCTGCGCAATAACGATATTACCGAGGCATCACGGCTCGAACAGCTCGCTCCCGGCCTGCGCCTCGGCCGCTCCGGCGCTGACCCCCGCCCGGCGATCCGCGGCATCATAACCGAGTCGATCCAGGGCAACGCCGATCCGCGCGTCGCGTTTTACATCGATGAAATTTACCAGTCGCGCACGTCAATGACCAGCGTGCCGTTTGTCGATCTTGAGCGCGTCGAAGTCCAGAAAGGCCCACAAGGCACCTTGTTCGGCCGAAATAGTTATGGCGGCAACATCGCCATCTCTACTGCCAAGCCCAGCATGGACCGCGTCGAAGGCGGGATAAACGCGCTTGGCGGTTCCTACAACCGGATACTGGTCGACGGCCACATCAACTTGCCGCTGAGCGAGTCGGTCGCCGTCCGCTTTGCCGGTGCCTATGAAAAGCGCGACGGCTTCATCAAGAGTGTCACCGCGCCAGGCTTCGCCGACATGGATGACAAGAACCAGTTCTATCTTCGGGGTTCGCTGCGCTTTGCCGCTCCGGGAAGCCCGCTCGAAGTGATCCTGCGCGCGTCACACTGGAGTGACAACAGCAAGGGCGCGGGCACATTCAACGCTAAGGCCATCGGCCAATTCATCGATCCGGCCCTCGTTACCGCGCCGGGCGGCACGCTCAATGTAGGCGGCGGCACGTTCACTTTCCCCAACGGCTTCAATGGCCGCACTTTCCAGGGCCAGTTCTATCCCTTCGCCACTTTCCGTGACGGCCTCGTCGATGTTACGATCAACGGCGTTCCGCTCGATCTCGGCTATCCTGTGCTCGGGCCCTATAAGGTGCTGCATGATGCGCCCTCGAAGCAGCGCATCCGTTCAACCCAGCTGTCGATGATCATCAACTACGATATCGGCGACTCGATCCGCCTGCGCTCGATCACCGGCTACAACAATTTCGACGCCAATCGCAGCACCGACAACGACGGCACTCCGGCCAACTACGGGATCGGCTACTTCCTGACCAAGGACAAGGCGTTCAGCCAGGAACTACAGCTGCAATCGACCGGAGACAGCCCGCTGAGCTACACCCTTGGCGCCTATTACCTCAATGACGAGGTGCCTGACGGATTCCTTAGCGGCCGTACGCGCGATTATTCGACGGCTGCCGCCTTGGCCAACACACCTGGAACCGGCAACTATCCGCTCTATTTCGGAAGTAATTTCACCGTCTATCCGAGCTCGGGCGGCGGTGTCGTCAATCTGCCGCCGACGGCCTACATCACCCCGAATGCGAGTGACGCGTTCAATCCGCTCTCGTGGGCCAAAAACATCAGTTATGCATTGTATGGGCAGGTTTCGTACACCTTCAACGATAAGCTGACGCTGACCGGCGGCCTTCGTTACACCATCGACAAGAAGGATCTGCGTTCGGCTCTCGCGACCCCGGGCATTTTCCCTGCTGCTGGCACTTATCTCGTCTACAAGCCGTCGACGGACTTCAACCGCACTTGTGACGGTGTGACTGCGGCCGATCCTTCATCGACTGCCGCAGCCAACGTGGTGGCCAATGCTCTGACTACCCGGTGCGGCCAGAACACGTTCAAATACTTCACCTATCGCCTCGCCGCCGATTACAAGATCAACGACGATGTGATGCTTTACGCCAGCTACTCGACCGGCAAGCATTCTGGCGGCTTCAGCTATTCACCGCTTTCGAACACCGCCGGCCAGCCGCTGCCACCTTACGGCACCGAGAGCGTCGAGGCCTGGGAACTCGGCCTGAAGGGCACATTCTTCGATCGCCGGGTGCAGTTCAATCTCGCCGCGTTCTACAACAAGTATTCCGATCTGCAGGTGCAGACCAGCTTCCCCAACCCGCTCTTGGCCAACAGCGTCATCACGATCCTAAGCAACGGTGCGAAGAGCAAGTCCCCCGGCATCGATCTGTCGCTGGTCGCCTATCCGACGTCCAAGCTGCGCCTCAACTTCGCGCTTAACTACCTGCATGCACGCGACGATCCATTCGGCGTTTCGGTGGGGCAAAGCGGCATTTGCGGCATCGTTGCGCCCGGCGGCACCTGCACGACCAGGCCCGAAGTGGGGCTGGGCTATCTGGGCGGCATTCTGCCCAACCCTGTCAGCAACCCCAGCCTGTTCGCGCCGATCAAGGATGCCAGCGGCAACCAGATCGTGGTCGGCGGCGTGCCGCAGTTCACTGCGCTGGGCTATAACACCCCCACGCGGGTGCAGAACACGCCGGATATTTCATTCCAAATCGGTGCCGCGTACGAGATTGATCTGGGCAGCGCCGGAACGCTGACGCCCGAAGTGCAGATGCTCTATACGGGAGACTATCTGCTCAGCCGCGCTTTCCCGCAGTATCTCGCGCCGGACTATACCAAGACCGAACTTCGGCTGACCTATCGCACGCTCAACAAGAACATCACGGTTCAGGCTTTCGTCGAGAACCTGGAAAACAACGCCACGATCGGCCGCGTGACGGTCGCGAGCGGTGGCGGGTTCAGCGGCAGTTATGCCGCTCCGCGCACCTGGGGTATTAAAGCCGGTTACAAGTTCTGACGGGGGGCATGGAGAATCTTGCGCCAGAGGCGCAGGATTCTCCGGCTTCAGTTCCTCTCAGCCCTTGATCGCATCAGCAAGGCTGATCGCGCCCTTGAGCAGAAACTCCTGATCGGATTGCAATACGAAGAGGCTTGCGCCCTTCTCGCGCCATTGCGGAACATCGCCGGGCCGCGCAAGGAACATGCCCACCGCCCGGCCAGATGCCTTGCCCGCTGCACAAATGCGCTCGACTGCGGCGACAACCTTCGGGGCATCGGAATTGGTCCCGCCCAGCGATATCGTCAAGTCGGCGCGGCCGATGAACAGCGCGTCGATCCCTTCAACCATGGCAATCGCCTCGATCTCGTCGAGCGCTTCAGCATCCTCGATCTGGGCTACAACGACAATATCCTTCGCTGCCGCGTGGTGTTTCACCATGCCGAGTGTAGCATAGGCTGCCGCCCGGGTGCTGCCCGCAAACCCTCGCCCGCCTGGCCCATAATGGCAGGCGCGGACCATTTCGCGCGCTTCAGCGGCCGAGCGGATATGGGGCACGATAACCCCGTCTGCGCCGCCATCCAGCGCCTGTAGAAGATGTTCGGGCGCGGCGCTCGCCGGGCGGACCAACACCGGCTTGCCGCCGGCGCGCGCCGCCAAAATGCAGGCGTCGAGCTCCTGCCGACCAAATGGCGCATGTTCGGCATCGAGCACCAGCAAGTCGAGCGTCGAGAGCGCCAACACC
>JANLSP010000560.1:0-3844 GCA_031362485.1 Novosphingobium sp. | reverse complement strand
GCCTTCAAAGTCTTCGGGATAGCCCAGACGGCGCATCGGCGTTTGCGGCGCATACTGGCTCGACAACCAGGCTTCGGCGCCCGCAGGATCAGGGCCCATCATCGGGGTGATGATCAGGCCCGGTGCCACGACATTGGCGCGGATGCCATATTCGCCAAGCTCCACTGCGAGGCAGCGGATCACGCCGGCCACGGCGCATTTGGAGGCCGCATATTCCATCTTGCCGGGCAGGCCCTGATAGAGCGATCCCGAGCCGCACGCGACAAGGCTGCCGCCCGGATCGCCCGCCTCGGCGCGTGCCTTCATATGGCGCGCGCCCTCGCGCAGAGAGAAAAACGCGCCATGTAGCGCGGTCTTCTGAAAATCGAACCAGTGGTCGCTGGGCAGATCAAAAACTGAATCATAGCGCGGCGAGGCGCCCGAATTGGCAAATACGCAATCAAGGCGGCCGAAATCCTGCATCAGCTGGCCATAACCATCGATGATTGCCTGCTCGGATGAAACGTCGACAATGTATGTCTCAACCCGGCCCGCGCCTGCTGCCAGAAGTTCAGCCTTGGCGGCAGTGTTTTTCTCTGGATTGCGCGCCCACACGGCGATGTCGCCGCCCATCTTGGCGCAGCCCATTGCAAACCCGAGGCCGATGCCGCCGTTGCCGCCAGTGACCATCGTGACTTTGCCAGTGCAATCGAACAGGCCTTTAGCCATGCAATCCTCCATTCCCGGGTTAAATCCTGCGGGGCCTCGTTCTGCACCGCTTTACGGCATGATCTTGGCTCATGGCGCTTGCACCGCAAGGGCACTCGCTATAGAAATTGAGCCATATCGTTTAATCGCGGACACTTTATCACGCAGATAGGCAAGCCTTGACCCGGACACCGAGCCTCGCAATCGATGCCGAATGGCAGGGGGCGAGCCTCTCTGCCCAGCTTGTCCGTTTCGACATTCCAGTGCCGACTGACAGCCTGATTGCGGCTGAACCATTCTATCAGATCAACATGTGCCTAACCCCCCGCCCGCTCAATGCCCGCGCCTGCTATCGCCGGCGCTGGGGCCCCAACCGGTTTGAGCGACTGGGCGATATCTTCATGGTGCCACCGGGCGAACAGCTGCAGTTTCGCGGCGACAGCGGCCGGCAACTTTCGATCGTCTGCCGGATCGCGCCCGCTGCGATCGAAGGGGTGGTCGGGCACATTCCGCAATGGGGCGATAACCAGATTGCCGGCACACTCGACATCACCAATGCCCGGATCCGTGCGCTGCTGTTTCGCCTGACCGAAGAAGTGCGTTATCCTGGCTTTGCTTCTGAAGCGATGTTCGAACATCTGGGGGGCGAACTCGCCATTGAGCTGTCCCGGTTTTACCTTGAGCGGGAAGAGCGCCCTGCGGCGGGCGGGCTTGCCGGGTGGCGCTTGAGGCTGATCGATGAGCGGCTGAGCGCGGATGCGGCGGCGCCCTCACTTGGCGAACTTAGCGATCTGTGCTCCATTTCCGTGCGCCAACTTACGCGCGGGTTCAAGGTCAGCCGGGGCTCTTCGATCGGTGACTACGTCGAAGCGCGCCGTATGGAGCGTGCCAAGCGCCTGCTGGTAGCGGGAGAAAGCGTCAAAACCATAGCTTTCGCCATGGGCTTTTCCTCCCCCTCCAGCTTCACTTACGCCTTCCGCCGCGCGGTTGGCACGAGCCCGAGCCAGTTCCGCCACCGCCAGACGCGTGGCCTGCGGGTATTGGCCTGATATCGACAGTCTGTCCATAATGGTCAAAGGATGCCAATTGCCAAGCGGCATGGCTTGCGGGTTAGCTACAGGCAAATAGAGAAGCCTTTCGGGACAGAGGAAAACCAAGCATGGCCGAGCCGCTCAATGCCAATGCGCTTGTCGATCAGGCGCACAAGAATACCGGTGTCAATGCCTTTGACTGCGACAGCTACCGCGAGGGGCTCGATGTCTTTGTCGAGGATTTCAACGACGGCATCGCCAAGGGCCTTTACATGGATGCCGGTATCGAGCGGGTGCACGGCGATTGCCTCAAGTATCTCAGCGACCGGCTCAAGGTCTGGGGCTATCTGCAAGCGAACCCCGAATTGCTACAGCGGCCCATCGAACGACCGGTTTTTGTCATGGGCATACCGCGGACCGGCACAACGCTGCTGTCCAACCTCCTCGCCGCCGACCCGGCCCGGCGATCGCCGCTGGAATGGGAAATCGAGGATCCGATCCCGCCGGTCTCCACTGCCGAACTGACCAGCAATCCGCGCGTGCTTGCCAAGCTCGGGGCGCACAAGGAAATGCTCGCAGCCCATCCTGAGGCCGGTGTCATCTATCGCTCTTCACCGATCTATCCGCACGAATGCGTCTGGTTTCTCGCGCATGATTTCAAGACGCTGATGATCGAAAGCAAAGGCATCCTGCCCAAATACCGCGAATGGATATTTCAGGCTGACATGACCAGCGCCTATGCTTGGCACAGGAAATTCCTCCAGGCCCTGCAGCACAAGGCGCCGGGCACATGGAATCTCAAGATGCCCAGCCACGCGCTGCATCTCGACTATCTCATCAAGGAATATCCCGACGCGCAGCTGATCTGGACCCACCGCGATCCTTATGTCGCCACCGGTTCTTTGTGCTCGATCATCTCGATGAGCCACCGCATGCTGATGGGCCGCATCGATTACGAATGGCTGGGCAGCCAATATCCCTGGTATTGTGCCGAGCACGCCGAACGCGCGATGAATTTTCGCGATAAGCACGGCGAGGACCGGATCATCGATGTCCAGTATGGCGAGATGATGCGCGATCCGATGGCGGTGATGCGCAAGCTTTATGCGCAGCTCGGCGATGATTTTACCCCCGAGGCCGAGGCGGGCATCCAGGGCTGGGTCGATGACAATCCGCAGAACAAGTTCGGCAAGCACGGCTACAAGCTGGATCAGTATGGACTGAGCAAGGAAAAGCTCGAGCCGCTCTATGAGCGCTACCTGTCGCGTTACGATGTCGAACTCGAAGGCCTCTAGGAGCAACAGCCATGATCGAAGGCAAGTTCTACCAGCTCGGTTATATCTGCGACAATCTCGAAGAGGGCATCGCAAAATTGCGCGGGCGCGGCATGACGCATGAACCGCACATCATCGAAGTCGATCAACCGGTCGATTCGCCCACGGGCGAAGTGATCAACAAGCTGCGGCTTGCTTTCGTGTGGATTGGCGATGTGCAATACGAGCTTATCGAGGCGGTCACCGATCCGCTGGGCATCTATGCCAATTGCCAGCCCAACGGCGGGCCGCTGCGCTTCCACCAGATCTGCATGCGGATCGAAGGAACCTGGGAACACTTCCTCGAGCGGGTCAAGGCGCAGGACCTGCCGCTGGTGATGTGGCGCGATATGGGCGAGAACAATCTCAAGTTCGCCTATCTCGATGCCCGCTCAACGCTGGGGCACTATCTCGAATATACCTGGATGACCGACGCACAGTGGGACCAGATCAGGGCAGCATAGGCTCCGCCGCGCTGCGGCCCAGCCAGTCAAGGATCACTGCGCGATTGTTGCGGTCGGCCTCGAAACGGGCGAGCGCTTCGTCGCGGCGCAGGATCGCATCAATGATCAGTCGCCGCCCAGAGATCCAGCGTTGGAGATCGATGGCGCCGCGAAACGCAGTGCCGCTGGCCTGACTGGCCGAGAAGCGCAGTGTGACCCGCGTGAGCAGTTCGAACAGGGGCCGGTCAACCATGCGGAATAGCAGGTCCTGGAACGCCAGTTCACCCTCCGCCACCCCGTCGTCGCGCGTATCTGCAAGTGCGCGCGCGAAGTCCCGCAATTCAGCAATCAGTTCGGCGTCGCGGCAAGT
>JANLSP010000554.1:0-3930 GCA_031362485.1 Novosphingobium sp. | reverse complement strand
CGCGGCCCTGATCGCGCAGGAAATCGAAGTAGCTGTGCGGATCGTCGATCAGCCCGGCGTCCGTATAAAAATCGGCGGTGGCGTAATCGGTCAACGGTGGTCTCCTGTGGAGCCGAAAGTGATCTACGCTGTATCACATGTCAACAGTTGCTGGCTGGGGCGGCAGGATTCGAACCTGCGAATGGCGGCATCAAAAGCCGCTGCCTTACCACTTGGCGACGCCCCAGCAGGATCAGGTAAACCTCAGGGGGCGCGCTTAGCGGCAGATTGCGGGGAAGGGAAGGGCGGATCGGTCGGCGTGGGCGCACTGCGCTTGTTGCCTGCGCGCAAGCCCAGGTGGCCAAATCTGACTGAATGTCAAAACCGCTTGCAAAGCATGTCAAATGTGTCAGCTTCCTATTCGGGAGCTTCGCAAGCCGCGCCCACAGACTAGCGGCGGCTCACGATCAGGGGGATTCAATATGAAAACCGCACTCATCAGAATTGGGCTTGTTACTTCTACTGCGCTTTTCATTGCCACTCCGGCGATGGCACAAGTTGCCGCTGGCAATGGCGATGCCGATATCATCGTTACTGCGCGGCGCACTGAGGAACGGCTGCAGGACGTGCCGATTTCGATCACGGTGTTTAACCAGCAGCAACTGGCCGACCGCAACGTCACCAATGCGCAGGATCTGGCGGCGTTCACGCCTTCGCTGTCGACCACGACTGGTTTTGGTACCGAGAACTCGACTTATGCGATTCGCGGGTTCGTGCAGGAAACCGGGACCGCGCCGTCGGTCGGCGTCTATTTCGCCGAAGTGGTGGCGCCGCGCGGGGCCTCGCAAGGGTTCCCTGCCGGTGACGGTGCCGGCCCCGGCATGTTCTTCGACCTCCAGAACGTGCAGGTGCTCAAGGGCCCGCAAGGCACGCTGTTCGGGCGCAACACGACCGGCGGCGCGGTGCTGCTGGTGCCGAAGAAGCCGACCGACGAGTTTGAAGGTTATGTCGAGGCAACATACGGGAATTACGATCTTCGGCGCCTGCAAGGCGTTGTCAACGTGCCGCTGGGCTCTGGGGCCCGGCTGCGCATCGGTGGCGACTGGCAGCAGCGCGATGGTTACATGAAGAACGTTACGACCATCGGCCCCGACAATTTCGATAATACCAATTATGTCGCGCTGCGGGCCAGCCTGGTGCTCGATGTCTCGCCCGATATCGAGAATTACACCATTGCGTCCTTCGTCAATTCGGACACCAACGGCCACATCGCCAAGCTGGTAGCTGCCGCGGTTCCGCTCGATCCGTTTGGCGGGCTGCTCGCCGGGTCGGCGTTTGGCAGCATCGCCAAACAGGATGCCCGAGGGTTCTGGTCAGTCACCAACGACATGCCCGATCCATATCAGAAGATGCGCAGCTGGCAGGTCATCAACAAGACCAAATGGCAGGTGAACGACAACCTGACGGTGCACAATATCGCCAGTTATGCGCAGCTGTGGACCAAGACCCGAACCTCGCTGTTCGGCACCCAGCTCGTGCTCCCGCGAGGCACATTTTTCGCCGGCGTTCCAGGGTTTGTTAATCCGATCCCGAACATCGACATACCGTTCAATTTCGCCTCGATCCGCCATCTCCCTGGCGGCTTTTCGTCAAACCAGGCCACTTTCACCGAAGAACTTCGCCTTGAAGGCAAGTCCGGTGATGGCAAGCTCAATTATCAGACTGGCGTCTACTACGAGAATGCGACACCGCGCGGTTTCATCGGTTCGCAGTCGCCGACCTTCATCGGCTGCAAGGATATCGATGCGCTGATCTGTACCGCTCCACTGCCCAATTCAGGCGTCAACTATACAGCGGCAATGAACGCCTTCCGCAGCATCGGCACCTTTGCCCAGGCGACCTATGAGCTGACCGACAAGCTCAAACTGACGGGCGGCATCCGCTACACCTGGGACCGGGTCCAGACCACCAGCCAGCGAATCGCTTATATTTTTCCAAACGCCACCAACCCCGCAGCATTCGTGCCTAACTCATCGCCAATCCTGCCGATTGTCAGCCTTGATCCGGCGAACCCGGCAACCGCGGCAGTCTCGCATTGTACAGACCAATTGCCGGTTCGCCGTGCGCCCGATTGCGTGCTGACCGAACAAAAGAGCTGGAGCGCGCCGACCTGGCTGCTCGGGCTCGATTTCAAGCCGAGTGACGATGTTCTGCTCTATGTCAAATATATCCGCGGCTATCGCACCGGCAATATCAAGTCCGACACGCCGATCGAATTCCACATCATCGATCCGGAAAAGGTCGATACTTACGAATTGGGTGCAAAAACCAGCTTCGATACCGGCGGCATCCGCGGCACGTTCAATATCTCGGGCTTCTATAACAATTTCCGCAATCAGCAGATCACGCTAAGCTATCTGCAGAATACCAACCGGCGCGACCCGGTCACTGGCGCGGCGTTGCCGCCGATTTCGGTGCCTGGCAATGCCGGCCCGATCAACGTCGGAAAGTCGCGCATCTGGGGCATCGAAATCGATTCCCGGATCAATCTGTTTGAAGGGTTCGTCCTCGATGGCGGATATACCTATCTGAATACGCGGGTTCTTGAGACCAGAACCGTCTCGCTGCCCTCCGACAACGCCTATGCTGTCGCCGCCTCAGTCAAGGTCGGCGATGAACTCACGCTGGCTCCAAAGCACAAGTTCTCGATCTCGGCGAATTACACCCTGCCGCTCGACGAGAGCATCGGCAAGGTGACGCTTGGGGCTACGGTGTCCCATCGCAGCAGCCAGATCACCAGCTATTCGGCGCTGCGATTCCTCGATATCCCGCATACCTTCCTCATCAGGAGCGCGGCCAACCCCGCTGGTGTCCTGACGACATTCCCTGCCGGCACCCCGGTCACACAGTTTACTGGCGGCTTTGACCCGGGCACGGCGCCTCCGGTGACTCTGCTCAATCTCAACTTCAACTGGGACAGTGTCGGCGGCAGCCCGATCGATCTTGCTGTTTTCGCCACCAATGTGACCAACAAGCGCTACTTTACTGCTGGCGGCGGGCTTATCACCGGCTTGGGGATCGAAACCATGACTGCAGGCGAGCCGCGCATGTTTGGCGGCCGGGTGAGAGTCCGGTTCTGAGCCTCAGCCGACTGGTGGCTGCAAGTAAGGAACTGGGGGTCTGCCGAAAGGCGGACCCCTTATTCTTGCGATACTTTTAAGCGTTCAGCCCGCCATTGACGCTGATCACCTGCCCGGTGATCTTCGCCGCGCCGGGGCCGCACAAGAACACTGTTACCGGCGCGATATCATCGGCGCACGGCAGACCCAGCCCGGCGCGGGCTTCTGCTTTTGCCATGCGTTCCGCGCCCATTCGCCCAGCAACCGCGCTTCCCGCAACGTAGCTCGGGCTGATCGCGTGGACGCGGATATGGTCGCGCGCGGCTTCGACGGCGAGATTGCGCACGAAGCCGATAGTCGCCGCGCGGGCGGCGCCGATGATGGTCTGGCGCGGAGCGGCGAATTTACCGGCGTCTGAAATGAAGCCAATCAAAGTGCCGCCGCGCCTGGCGAGATGCGGGTAGGCAGCATGGGCCAGCCGCTGGAACCAGGCGGCCGAAAGATCATAGAACGCGCCATAGTGCTGCGGTTCGGTGTCCTTGAACAGGCCGGTCAGCCGCGCGCCAGAAGGCCCGGTGGAAACGCAATCGACCACCGCGTCAATTCGCCCAAAGCACGCCCCGGCGCGGGCGATGAGGCTTTCGCCGGCGGCGCCATCGCGCACATCGCAGGCAATGCCGCGCGCCGGTGCAGTATCCTGCAATTGCGCGGCCAATGCCTCCACTTTTGCCGGTGTATTGCCGTGGACCACCAGCGCCCAGCCCTGCCGCGCCGCCTCGCGCGCGACGGCAGAGCCGACCGAGCCGGAGCCGCCGGTGATCAGCATCACTGG
>JANLSP010000552.1:0-4477 GCA_031362485.1 Novosphingobium sp. | reverse complement strand
TGCCGCCTGACTGGGCTTGGCCCGGGCGAGCTCGGCGCGCAGCAGTGCGTCAATGTCCCAATCAACTGCTGCCGCCTCACCCGGCGGTCCGGCCAGAACGACGATCTCGCCTCGCGGCGGATGGGCTGCGTAGTGCACGATCAGTTCGGCCGCGCTGCCGGTGCGGCATTCCTCGTGCAGCTTGGTCAGCTCACGCGCCACTGCCAGCTCGCGGGTTGGCAGATGCTCGCCAAGATCGGCCAGCATCGCGGCAAGGCGGGGCGCGGTTTCATAGAACACCAGAGTCGCCCGCAGGCCTGCCAGTTCGGCCAACGCTTCGCTGCGCGCCTTGGTCTTGGGCGGCAGGAAGCCGGCGAACAGGAAACGGTCGGTGGGCAGGCCCGCCATGCTCAAGGCAACAATTGCCGCGCTCGGCCCTGGCAGGCTGGTCACGGCCACCCCTGCGGCGCGCGCGCTGCGCACCAGCCGGTAACCCGGATCGGAAATCAGCGGGGTTCCCGCATCACACGTCAGCGCCACTGGTTCGCGCAGTGCGAGCGCCAGCAAGCCCTCGCGGTCGGCATCGCTGGCGTGATCGTCGTGGCGGATGAGCCGCTGCTTGATGCCAAGATGGTGCAACAATTTGCCGGTAACCCGCGTATCTTCGCAGGCTACCGCAGAGACGCCACGGAGCACCTCGGTGGCCCGCACGGTAATATCACCGAGATTGCCAATCGGCGTGGCGACAATGTAGAGGCCGGGTTGCAGGCGCGTATCCATGGCGCGAAGCATGGACGGCATACTGGGGAGCGACAAGCCATGTTCAATCTAAAAATCGACCGGCGCCAGCTGGTGACACTGGCTACGGTATCGCTGCTTGCCGCGTGCAAGACCGTGGCCCCGCCCGCGCCGCCCCCGCCGCCGCCGCCGCCCGAAGCGCCCAATGCCAATGTTCTGCCCACCGATGCCCAGCGCCACCGCGTCGCGCTGCTGGTGCCGCTCTCCGGCCCCAATGCCGCTGCCGGCCAGTCGATTGCCAATGCCACGACGATGGCGCTGCTCGACACCAATTCGCAGAACTTGCGCATAACGACCTATGATACCGCCACCGGCGCGGCTTCGGCCGCTGCAAGGGCAATCGCAGAAGGCAACAAGCTGATCCTCGGGCCGCTGATGTCAGACGATATTCCCGCGATTGCCGCCGCAGCCCGTCCAGCGCGCGTGCCGGTGATTTCCTATTCGAACGATGAGGCCCGCGCCGCGCGCGATACGCTGATCATGGGCAGCCTGCCCAGCCAGTCGATCGGCCGCACAGTCGCCTGGGCGCGGGCGCAAGGCCATGCCAGCTTTGCCGCGCTGATCCCCTCCGGCGAATATGGCCAGCGCGCCTCCGCGGCACTGGTGGCTGCCGTGCGCGCGCAAGGCGGAACGCTGGTGGGCATGGAAACCTATGATCGCAGCCCCGCATCGCTGTCTGCCGCAAGCCGGCGGCTCCGCGACAAGGGCGGCTATGACACTGTCCTGATCGCCGATGGCGGACGCATGTCGGCCCAGGCCGGGCCGCTGATCAAGGCCGGCAACGGCAGTGTGGCCCAGCTTCTGGGCACCGAGCTGTGGAGCGGCGAAAGCGTGGTCTCGACCACACCCGCGCTCGCTGGCGCCTGGTATGCGGCGGTTTCCGACCAGCGCTGGCGCCAGTTCACCGACTCTTACCGCAACCGCTTCGGCGGCCAGCCCTACCGCATCGCGACACTGGGCTATGATTCGGTGCTGCTGACCCTGCGCGTCGCGCGCGAGTGGCGACCCGGCACGGTGTTTCCCACCTCGCGCCTGTTTGACAAGGACGGCTTCCTTGGCCTCGATGGCGCTTTCCGCTTCCGCACCAATGGCGCCATCGAGCGCGCGCTGGAAGTGCGCCAGGTGCGCAGCGGCGGGATCGACGTGGTCAGCGCGGCGCCAGCGCGGTTTGCGGACTGAGGTTTATTGGTTCGCGCGGAGGCGCGAAGACGCGGAGGAGTTCAGCGCGCCGCAGGCCCAATCCAATTTAGCTGCGTTGCGCTTGGCGCACTACTTGAAATTGCAAGCGGCTGTGCCGCAAGTCCCCTCCGCGTCTTCGCGCCTCCGCGCGAACCAATTTTTCTCCTCACTGACGATAACCCCAACCTGTCGCTTGCCGCCGCGAATCCCGCAGGCCTATAGCAATGCCCATGGCCACCAAACCCGCAAACGACCTGTTCGAAAAACTCCCGCTCAGCAATGGCGATGCCTATGACGGCTCGGCCATCGAAGTGCTCGAAGGTCTCGAGCCCGTCCGCCGCCGCCCGGGCATGTATGTCGGCGGCACCGACGAGCGCGCGCTGCACCACCTCGCCGCCGAAGTGCTTGACAATGCGATGGACGAGGCAGTGGCGGGCCACGCCAACCGCATTGAAGTCACGCTGGAGGAAGGCAACCGGCTGACAATCAGCGACAACGGCCGCGGCATTCCGGTCGACGAGCATCCCAAATATCCCGGCAAGAGCGCGCTCGAGGTGATCCTCACCACGCTGCATTCGGGCGGGAAGTTTTCCGGCAAGGCCTATGCCACCTCAGGCGGCCTGCACGGGGTCGGCGTCAGCGTGGTCAATGCGCTCTCCACCCTCACCCGAATCGAAGTCGCACGGAGCAAAGAACTTTACGCGCAGGAGTTTTCGCGCGGCCTGGCGACAGGGCCGCTTAAGTCGCTCGGCGCCACGCCCAACCGGCGCGGCACCACCGTCACCTTCGTGCCCGATCCCGAAATCTTCGGCGAGGATGCGAAATTCAAACCCGCGCGGCTGTTCAAGCTGGCGCGCTCGAAAGCCTATCTGTTTGCCGGCGTCGAAATCCGCTGGAAGTGTGCCGCCTCGCTGGCAAGCGAGGACGTGCCGGCTGAAGCGGTGTTCCAGTTCCCCGGGGGGCTTTCGGACCACCTCACCGAACAGCTTGGCGCCCGCGAATGCGTCACCACGCAGTTCTTCAGTGGCAGCCAGGACTTTCCCGGCGAAGAACAAGGCCGCGTCGAATGGGCCGTCGCCTGGCCCTTGTGGTCGGACGGGGCCTATTCCTGGTATTGCAACACCATCCCCACCCCCGATGGCGGAACGCATGAGGCCGGGCTGAGGGCGGCGCTGGTCAAGGGCATCCGCGCCTTTGCCGATCTGGTGGGCGTAAAGAAAGCCAAGGACATCACGCCGGAAGACGTGGTCACGGGCAGCGAATCGATGCTTTCGGTGTTCATCCGCGATCCGCAATTCCAGAGCCAGACCAAGGACCGCCTGACCAGCCCCGAGGCCGCACGCATGGTCGAGGCCGCAGTGCGCGACCACTTCGACCATTTTCTTGCCGACAACATGGAACGTGGACGTGCGCTGCTCAGCCATGTCATCGAACGCATGGACGAGCGCCTCGCCCGCAAGGCTGAGCGCGAAGTCAAACGCAAGACCGCGACCAATGCCCGCAAGCTGCGCCTGCCCGGAAAACTCACCGATTGCAGCGGCGAAAGCGATGCGGAAACCGAGCTGTTCATTGTCGAAGGCGATTCGGCAGGCGGCAGCGCCAAGCAGGCGCGCGACCGCAAAAGCCAGGCGATCCTGCCGATCCGCGGCAAAATTCTCAATGTTGCCAGTGCGACAATGGACAAAATTCGCGCGAACTCTGAAATCGCCGACCTCGCGCTCGCCATGGGTTGCGGCATGCGCAAGGACTGCAACCCGGATAACCTGCGCTACGACCGCATCATCATCATGACCGACGCCGATGTGGACGGCGCCCACATTGCCACCCTGCTGATGACATTCTTTTTTCAGGAAATGCCCGAGGTGGTGCGGCGCGGCCACCTCTACCTCGCCCAGCCGCCGCTCTACCGCCTCACCTGCGGCTCGACGTCAGCCTACGCCCGCGACGACGCCCACCGCGCCGAACTGGAAGCGACCCAGTTCAAGGGCAAAAAAGTCGAAGTCGGAAGGTTCAAAGGCCTCGGCGAAATGAACCCCCAGCAATTGCGCGAGACGACGATGGCCCCGGCGACGCGGGGATTGCTGCGGATCACCCTGCCGCCGGAATACGAAGGCCGGGCAGCGGTGAAGGACCTGGTGGACCGGCTGATGGGCCGCGATCCGGCGCAGCGGTTCATGTTCATCCAGAACCGCGCGGGCGAGCTTGATCCGGAGATGATTGATGCTTGAAGATTATCCGGTGCGAGTCAGGATTACCTTGCGGGCTAATTGATCATCCTGCAGTCAGAAAGGCTCCAGCCTGCGTCATGGGCTTTTTGTTCAAGCTTTGGCCGTGCATCTTCGCGTGTTTCCGCATCCTCATAAAATGCCTGGTAAACGCCCGGGGCGCTGCATTCCATCACAAACGTGAAGCCTTCAGGCTTATCGCCTGATCCTTCCTGCTTTTCGTCTTCTTTTGCCATGATATCACGTCTTTCATTGCTGCGATGTGTGGGACGCCAGTGAGCACTGACAACTGGAGC
>JANLSP010000566.1:0-4115 GCA_031362485.1 Novosphingobium sp. | reverse complement strand
AACCCTGCTCCGCCAGCGCGAGCAGGTGCCCGATTTCACGCTATGCGCAGCGCTGCTCAAGAAAGATCGCTTCGATCTGCTTTTGGAGAAGGCAAGCGAGCTCGGTGTCCGCCGAATCCAGCCGGTGCTCACCCGGCGCTGCGTTGCCGACAAGATCAACCTTGATCGCGCCCGCGCGATCATGACCGAGGCCGCCGAGCAATGCGCGCGCACCGCGTTGCCAGAGCTTGCCGAACCGGTGAAGCTTGATGTCTTGCTCAGAAGCTGGGAAGCCACCCGCGCGCTGTTCTTTGCCGATGAGAACGGCGGAGATCCGGCAGCACCCTCGTTTGCCACCCATGGCGGCCCCGCCGGGCTGCTCACCGGCCCGGAGGGCGGTTTCGACGATGCAGAACGCATTGCCATCCGCGCCCTGCCTGAGACACGCCCAATTTCGTTAGGTCCGCGCATCCTGCGCGGCGAAACCGCAGCAATTGCAGCCACCGCGCTATGGATGGGCACGCGGGGCGACTGGAATTAGTGCTGGCGTAACATTTCGCGCTCACTTAACGGCCTTGTCATGAGTACACGCCAAGCCTCGGACAGCGACGATCCAATAATCGAAAGCGTCGCCCAGCTCGCCCAGCCAATGGCAGCGGGCGAGAAGCCGCGTGAGGCCTGGCGGATCGGCACCGAGCACGAAAAGCTGGTCTATAACGTCGCTGACCGTCACGCGCCGAGTTACGACGAGCCCGGCGGCATCCGCGATATGCTGATGGCGATGACTGAATATGGCTGGAGTCCGGTCGAGGAGAATGGCACGGTCATCGCCATGTCCGGCAGCGATGGTGCGATCAGTCTGGAACCTGCAGGCCAGCTCGAACTCTCGGGCGCCCCGCTCGAAAATCTCCACCAGACATGTGCGGAAACCGGGCGGCACCTGAAACAGGTCAAGGCAATCGGCGCGCGCACGGGCACGGGGTTCCTCGGGCTCGGCATGTGGCCAGACAAGCGCCGTGACGAATTGCCGATCATGCCGAAGGGCCGCTACGCGATCATGCTGCGCCATATGCCGCGCGTGGGCTCCATGGGCCTCGACATGATGCTGCGCACGTGCACCATCCAGGTCAACCTCGATTATTCGAGCGAGGCAGACATGGCGAAGAAGTTCCGCGTTTCGCTGGCTCTCCAGCCGCTAGCCACCGCGCTGTTCGCCAACTCGCCATTCACCGAGGGCAAGCCCAACGGCTTCCTTTCCTATCGCAGCCACATCTGGTCGGACACCGACCCGCATCGCACCGGCATGCTGCCTTTCGTCTTTGACGAGGGCTTCGGCTACCAGCGCTATGTCGACTACATGCTCGACGTGCCGATGTATTTCGTCTTCCGCGATGGCAAATATATCGATGCTGCGGGGCAAAGCTTCCGCGACTTCATAGCCGGCAAGCTCCCGGCGCTCCCCGGCGAATTGCCGCTCATGTCAGACTGGACCGACCACCTTTCGACGGCCTTCCCTGAAGTGCGGCTCAAGAGCTTCCTTGAAATGCGCGGCGCGGACGGTGGCCCGTGGAGCCGGATTTGTGCCCTGCCCGCATTCTGGGTCGGGCTGCTCTATGACCAGAACGCGCTCGATGCCGCGTGGGATCTGGTCAAGCAGTGGGACATGGCCGGCCGCGAGGCGCTGCGCAGCGCTGTGCCCAGGCTTGGTCTCGATGCTCCGCTGCCAGGGGGGGGAACTTTGCGCGATATCGCGGGCGAAGTCATGGCCATCGCCCGCGCCGGGCTGACCGCGCGGGGGCGGCTGAACGCCAGCGGCGACAACGAAACGACATACCTTACCCCGCTCGACGATATCGTCGCCTCGGGCAAAGTCCCGGCGCAGGTCCTGCTCGACAAGTATCGCGGCATATGGAGTGGCGATATCGACCGCGTTTACGAAGAAAGTTTTTGAGCAATTGGCCGCACTTGAGCTTCGCGACATAAAGCCGCTCATCGGCAGCGAAAGGTGCGCCGAAGTGGCTGATCTGGTTTCGGGCACGCACGCCGCCAGATTGCGCGAACTGCTGGTTGATCGCGGAGTCATCGTGTTTCGCGATCTTGGTATTTCACCCGGCGAGCAGCGGGCGATAACCGCAACCCTCGGCCCGATCCGCGCCGATTCAGCCGGCGGCGAATTGCAGAAAGTGACAATCGACCCGGAAGTGAGCCCGGAATACGCAGCCTATTTCGCCAACACCCTGTTCTGGCACATGGACGGCTATCACGACCAGACCGTGCCCAGCTTCGGCGGCTCGTTCCGCCCGGCCAAACTTGCGCCGGATGGCGGTGAGACCGAATTTCTGGGTGCCTACGCGGCCTATGAAGGGCTGGACGAGGCAACCCGCAACCTGATCGACGGCCTTAGCGTGGTCCACACCGCGCTGACTTCCGGCCTCGCGGGCAATCCCGAAGCAAGCGAAGCGGAAATCGCCGCTTGTCGTCAGCGTCCGCCGGCAGTGCAACCGCTGGTCTGGGAGCATCTCTCGAGCCGCAAGTCGCTGATGCTGGGTGTGGCTGTCAGCCATGTGGTCGGCATGCATCCGGCGGACAGCTACGATTTGCTAGCCCGCTTGCGGGCCCACATGAACCGGCCCGAATATGTCTATCGCCACGTCTGGCGCGAAGGCGATCTGGTGATCTGGAACAACACAGGGACGATGCACCGTGCCCGGCCGTTCGACCCTGCCTCGGGGCGTCTGCTTCACCGCTTCACGATAGACGGCGACGAGACAATTACTCGGCCGGCTGGAGCCGCGGCCCGCGGGGCCTGAGCGTGGCACCAATCCGGGCGAGGCCCCGGGTGATGAGTGCATTTTCGGCCATCCAGGCGCTGTAGGCGCGGTATTTCGGGTCTTCGTCGCCCAGGTGCCGCTCTTCGGTCTTGGCGCGCCAGAAATAAACCGCGCTGACCAGAGCGAGCAGCGCCGTGTTGCGCACCACGTCAACCATCGCGCCGGTGGTGGCGATGAATGGCATGGTGGCGCACCACCAGTAGAGATTTTTTGACAGGTACGCCGGGTGGCGAGTGTAGCGGTAAGGACCGTTGGTCAGCACGCCGCGATAGGTGAGGTTGAAAAAGCGCAGCCCGAATGCGACCGTCGCCCAGGCGTAGATGCCGGTCAGTGTCACCAGCAAAGCCCCCCAGCCCCACAGCACCGCCGGATGCCCCTCCAGCCACAAGGCCCAGTCGCCGGTATTCTGGTGATAGTTGAGCGGCCCGCCGTCGCCCATCAGGATGAATGGCGGATAGCACATCAGCGCCGCCAGCCACGCCGCCAGATGGGGGTTGGCGCTTCGGATCTGTGCATCAAGCGGTTTGAGCGTAACCAGATAGCCGACCATGGCGATCTGCACATCGATCACGAACAGTAACTCGGTCAGCCATGTCGCGATGGCAACCGGGTTGCCGCCGATGCTGCCGAGATCGAGGCTGACAATCGCGGCAAATCCGGGCGGCAGGATTGAAATCATGAAGGCGCAGAAGAAGCCCTTTACGGCCCAGGCGCGTAGATGGTGCTTCACTTCAGCTGGATCATGCGGTTCACGCCCGATCAGCATGGCGCCGAAATGCCAGGCTCCGTCGCGTGGATTGACCAGCACCCGGTCGAGCCAGAGCACATAGGGGATCGAAGCGAGAAACAGCGGCACTGCGAAGGCCGTCAGCACTTCCATGGCAAAAAGATACTGCCCACGCCAATACCAGCGGGCGATGCAATAAATCAACGCGATGAGCGCCCATGTGGCCCACAGGCCGGCCAGCTTGGTGATCGAGATGTCGATCACATCGCCAAGCTTGCGCGGGCTGGACCAGTCGATCCCGGTCGACGAATGCAAGTGCACCTTGTCGACCAGCACCGAGACCAACACCATCGGAATGCCCGAAAACAGCAACGCCGCGAGCGCTGCATAGGGCCCGGAAAGCGGCGCATAGGGTCCAGGCAGCGCCAGCAAAGCTGCGATAGCGGCCCAATTGCGGCAAATCACAATCCACGCCAACAGCCCGACAAGCCCAGCCAGACCGACTTTGGCCGAAACATCGCTGTCCGGGCAAGCCGGAGGGGCGGAAGGTCGCACGCTCATGACTGCCGCCCTAGGCC
>JANLSP010000535.1:0-2456 GCA_031362485.1 Novosphingobium sp. | reverse complement strand
ACCAGCTATTGCCCGGGCGGCGTGGCGACAGGGATGAAGGAGAACAACGCCCGCTACCGTCCGGCACAGTTCGGCGGTCCGGGCGAGGGCGAAGTCCATGTCGGCGAGGAATCGCAAAAGACGACCAGCATGGAGTTTTTCACCCCCGAGGCAATCGCGCCGATGGTGCTTGATGCGGTGAAGCACAACCGCGCCTTTGCCTTTGATCATCCCGAACAGCGTGTGCATTTCCGCGAGACTTATTCTCAAGTGGTCGAGGCTTGCTACGATGCCTGCCAGGCCTGGGAAGACGAGCATGGCAGGCCCAGCGCCAATCCGCACGGGGCAAAACTCGTGCGCGCCGACTAACCCTTGATAAACTCTCGCGCGGCATCGGCGACAGCATGATGCACCGAGGCCAGATCCTCGACCGAGATGCAGTAGGGCGGCATGGCATAGACAGTGTTGCCCAAGGGGCGCAGCAATATGCCGCATTTGGTGAAATACGCCTTGAGACGCGGGCCGATGTCCGCGAGGTAGCCGGCATTGCCTGACGGAAAATCGGCTGCGATTATCGTGCCGCACTGGCGCGCATTTTCAAGGCCTGCCTCGGCCCACATCGCCAGCCCTTCGGTCTGCCGCGAGGCAAGCGTTGCTACGCGTTCCAGCACCGGCTCGTCGCGCCACACCTCGAGATTGGCGAGCGCGGCGGCGCAGGCGATGGGATTGGCGGTGTAGCTTGACGAATGAAAGAATTGCTTGGCGCGGTCGGTCGAATAGTGGGCTTCGTAGATCGCTGGCGTCGCCATGGTCACTGCAAGCGGCACCGACCCGCCGGTCAGGCCTTTTGACAGGCACAGGATGTCGGGCACCACGCCGGCCTGCTCACAGGCAAGCAGCGTGCCGGTGCGGCCCCAGCCGGTCATCACTTCGTCGGCGATGAACAGCACGCCGTGCGCTGCACAGATGGCGCGCATTTCAGACAACACATGCGGCGGATAAACCAGCATGCCGCCGGAGCCCAGGATCAGCGGTTCGACAATGAAGGCGGCGCAATCATCACGCCCACAGGCCGCTTCC
The DNA here is from genome assembly GCA_031362485.1 of Novosphingobium sp. Classification (GTDB taxonomy): domain Bacteria; phylum Pseudomonadota; class Alphaproteobacteria; order Sphingomonadales; family Sphingomonadaceae; genus Novosphingobium. Next base: position 1,397 of record JANLSP010000535.1, on the reverse strand, counting down.
AGCGCATCTAGTGTTGCCTGCATATGACCGGCATGGGGGAAGGGCACGGATGTCACATCGAACAAAAGCGGCTGATAGGCGCGAGTGAACACGCCGCGCTCGCCTACGGACATGCCGCCAAAAGTGTCGCCGTGGTAGGAGTGCTGCATAACGGCGATGCGGTGTCGAGACTCACCGCGATTGGCCCAGTAGCCAAGCGCCATTTTCAGCGCGACTTCGACTGCGGTCGAGCCGGAGTCGGAATAGAACACATGGTCGAGCGCCAGTGCGTTGGTTCTGGGCGCGATTTCCACCAGCCGCCGCGCCAGTTCTTCGGCTGGCTGATGCGTCCAGCCGGCAAAGATAATCTGGTCGAGCTTTTGCGTCTGCGCGGCAATCGCTGCCATGATCTTCGGGTGGCAATGGCCGTGGGTGGTCACCCACCAGCTCGAGATGGCGTCGATGATGCGTTGGCCGCCCGCGGTATGCAGCACCGCGCCTTCGCCGCGCACGATCAAGGGGATCGGCTCGGCTAGGCCATGCTGGGTGAAGGGGTGCCAGACGGGCGAAGCGGCGCTCATGCGAAAGCGGCGGTGTCGATATACGCGGCGAAAGCGGCAGCCAGCGTTTCGGCCGAAAGCGGAGTAAGCTGCGGCAAGCGGCCAAGGTGGCGGACATTACCGAAGCCGACAATCGCCGCCTCGCTATGCGCATTCTCTTCACCGGAAAAGGCAATGCCGTGGACCACGATGCCGCGCGCGCGCAGGGCTTCCAGCGTCAGCAGCGAATGATTGATTGTGCCAAGCGAAGTGCGCGCAACCACAACCACTGGCAGGCCCCAGTGCACAAACATATCGGCATAGAGCAAGTCACCGCGCACCGGCACCAGCGCCCCGCCCGCGCCTTCGACGACCAGCGGGCCGTCTCCTTCCGGCAGCGCGAGCCGGGCCGGATCAATAATCAATCCGTCGATTCGCGCGGCTTCATGTGGCGAGCAGGGTGTGTTCAGCCGATAAGCCTCGGGCAGCACAGTCGCCCGCTCGCCCGAAAGACGCGCCACTTTCTCGCTGTCGGTCTCGTCCTCGAGCCCGGCCTGGACCGGCTTCCAATAGCGCGCCGCCAGATGCGCGGTAAGACCGGCGGCGAAGACAGTCTTGCCGACATCGGTGTCGGTTCCGGTAATGACGAAGCGGGACATGGGGCTGCGCCTTAGACGACAACCCGCAGCCGGACCAGCCTCAGGCCATGATCTCGCCCAGCGGCTTGTTGGTTTCCAGGCTCTTGGTGCCCCACTTGTCGAGCGGCACGCCCATGACCTGTTGCAGGGTCAATCCCACCCGGCTGATCGGGGTGCCGATGCCGTCGACATAGATGCCGGTTTTCATCCGCCCGCCGGCGCTGCCCGCGGTCATCATCGG
>JANLSP010000508.1:0-9641 GCA_031362485.1 Novosphingobium sp. | reverse complement strand
CTGCTGACTGCCACCGGCACCCCGACCCCGGCTGGCGACATCCAGACGATCGAATACGAACGCTTCGGTCGGCGATTCACCGGCGGCGTGCGGTTCAACTTCTGATGTTGAGGTATGCCACCTTGGCTCTTGGGTTTGCCTGCGCCGCATTGGCAACGGCAGCCGCGGCCCAGACTGCAACCGTTGCTGCACGGGGGGAAACCACTCCCGTGGGCACAGCCAACGACGATGCGGCGGACGACCCGGCAATCTGGCGCAATCCGCGGCGACCGGAGCGGAGCCTGATTGTCGGCACCGACAAGAAGGCCGGGCTCTATGTTTACGGCCTCGATGGCAAGGCCCGGCATTTCCAACCCGCCGGTCGGGTCAACAATGTCGCGCTGGTCGATCTGGGACGGCGCGGGGTGATTGTTGTCGCCAGCGACCGCAATGACGTGGCCAGTGCGAAATTGCAGATCTACCGGCTCGATACCAGAACCGGCGCGCTGGCCGCGCTTGGCGCAGTCGGTGGCGGCAAGGGCGAGGCCTATGGCGTCTGCCTGACCCAACGCGGGCGCGATCTTTTCGCGTTCTCGGTATTGAAACAGGGCGATGTGCACCAGATCAGGCTCGACCTGACCGGCGCGCAGCCGCGCGGCGAGACAGTCAGGACCATGCGGCTCGCCAGCCAACCCGAAGGCTGCGTTGTCGATGCCCGCACTGCGACGCTCTATGTCGGCGAGGAAGCGCGCGGGGTCTGGGCCTTTGATGCCCGTGCCGACGCCCCGGTGGCAGGGCGGTTGGTTGCCCCGGCCGATGGTGTCCAGCTTGTCGCCGACGTCGAAGGACTGGCGCTGGCGCCGCGTGGGCGGCGCGGTGGCTGGCTGGTGGTTTCCAGCCAGGGTGACAATAGCTATGCGCTCTACAGCTTGCCCGGCATGCAGCCGGCGGGGCGCTTCCGGATTGCCGCCGGCGCGTTCGGCGCAACTGAAGAGACCGATGGCATCGACCTTGTCCTCGGCCGCTTCGGACGTGACTTTCCCGAGGGACTGTTTGTGGCGCAGGATGGGAGCAACGCCCCTTCGGCGCAGAATTTCAAGCTGGTTTCCTGGCGAGATGCATTGCATGCCGTCCGCAAGGTGCGATAACGAGAGGCCCCAGCGTCACGGTACTGTAAACAAATTGCAACATTCGGCGGTCATGCGCATGGATGCGCATAGATGCGATGCTGAAGGGGTCCGATGTCCAAGGGAGCGGTGCACGAAGGGGCGACACCGCCAGGTCCCGGATCAGAGCGATTCTTCAACCGCGAATTGAGCTGGCTGGCATTCAACCAGCGTGTGCTCGCCGAGGCCTGCAATCTTGACTATCCGCTGCTCGAGCGCCTGCGGTTCCTTTCAATTTCGGGGAGCAACCTTGATGAGTTCCTGATGGTCCGGGTGGCAGGGCTCGCGGGTCAGGCGCGGCGGCAAATCGACGAGATTTCGATCGATGGCCGCACCCCGGCGCAGCAACTCAGCGAGATTCGCGAGGCCGTCCAGGTGCTCGAAATGGCGCAGCAGGACACCTGGCGCGAGTTGCGTGACCTGCTTACCGCGCAGGGCATCAGGCTCGCCTCCGGGAATTTCGACCACGCCCAGTCACGCCAGCTGCGCGAAATCTTTCTCGAACAGATTCTCCCGGTCATAACCCCGCAGGCAATCGATCCGGCGCACCCCTTTCCGTTCATCGCCAACCAGGGCATCGGGGTGCTGTTTTCGCTGACGCGCACTTCGGACAGCGCGACAGTGATGGAAATGGTGCTGGTGCCCGCTTCGCTGCCGCGTTTCATCCGCCTGCCGGGCGATGAAGCGATCTATGTCAGCATTGAGGAGCTGATCAGCCGCCACGCGCCGCTGCTATTTCCAGGTTTCCGCGTCGACGGGCACGGCGTGTTCCGTGTGCTGCGCGACAGCGATATCGAAGTTGAAGAGGACGCCGAAGACCTCGTCCGCTATTTCCGCACCGCGATCCAGCGCCGCCGCCGCGGCAGCGTCATCGTGCTGCAGTTGCAGGGCCAATTTGATCCGCGCGCCGAACAGTTGCTGCGCGATCAGCTGCGGCTCGACCATGCCATGGTGATGAAGACCAGCGGGCTGGCCGGTATCGGCAGCCTTTCCGCTCTTGTCGATGAAGAACGCGCCGACCTCAAGTTCGAGCCCTACACCCCGCGTTATCCCGAGCGCATTCTCGAACACGATGGCGACTGCTTCGCCGCCATTCGCGAAAAAGACCTGGTAATCCATCACCCTTACGAAACGTTCGAAGTGGTGGTCGATTTCCTGCGTCAGGCGGCGTCTGACCCGGATGTCGTAGCGGTCAAGCAGACGCTTTACCGCGCAGGCAAGCAGAGCGCCGTGATTGCACAGCTGATTGCCGCGGCCGATGCAGGCAAGTCAGTCACTGCAGTGGTCGAACTCAAGGCCCGGTTCGATGAAGAACAGAACCTGCTTTGGGCCTCCGAGCTGGAGCGCGCCGGAGTCCAGGTGATCTATGGCTTTGTTGACTGGAAGACTCATGCCAAGGTTTCAATGGTCGTGCGGCGCGAGGATGGGGGCTACCGAACCTACTGCCATTTCGGCACGGGCAATTACCACCCGGTGACCACGCGAACCTATACCGATCTCAGCTTCTTCACCGCCGATCCGCGCGCCGGGCGCGATGCCGGCAAGCTGTTCAACTTCATCACCGGCTATGTCGAGCCGGGCCGCACCGAACTGCTCGCGATTTCGCCGATCAACATGCGCGAGAAGCTTTACGAATGCATCGACCGCGAAATTGCCAATGCCAGACGCAGCAGGCCCGCAGAAATCTGGGCCAAGATGAATTCGCTGACCGATCCCGATCTGATCGAACGGCTTTACGACGCGAGCGCGGCGGGTGTTCTGGTCAGCCTGACAGTGCGCGGCATCTGCTGCCTCAGGCCCGGGGTCAAAGGACTGTCGGACAATATCGTCGTCAAGTCGATCATCGGGCGGTTTCTTGAACACAGCCGCATTTGGTCATTCGGCAATGGCGCTCCCTTGCCCAATACCCGCGCGCGGGTGTTCATCTCGTCGGCCGACGGCATGAGCCGTAATTTCGACCGGCGCGTCGAACTGTTGGTGCCCATCCGCAACAAGACCGTGCACGATCAGGTGCTGGGTCAAGTCATGCTGGCAAATCTGCTCGATACCGAGCAAAGCTGGCTGCTAGGCCCGGACGGTAGCTACCGCCGGACGGAAAAGGGCGAAAAACCATTCAATCTCCACCGCTATTTCATGACCAATCCCTCGCTTTCGGGCCGCGGTGCGGCGCTGACCAGCGGGCGGAAGGTTCCCAAACTGACGCTGCGGCGCGGGGCAAGCTGAGGCACCTGAAGTGGGCACTAACTCCTGGACCCGGAAGACCGGCATGAGCGGCGACCGCGCGATCATAGATATCGGCTCGAACACGGTGCGCCTGGTGGTGTTTGGCGGACCGCATCGCGCGCCGTTCGTGATGCACAACGAGAAAGTGTCCCCCAAGCTGGGCAAGGGAGTTGCCGAAAGCGGCAAACTTAGCGGCAAGGCCATGAGCAGCGCGCTGGCATCACTCGCGCGTTATGCTGCGCTGCTGAAACTCTCGGGCATCCGCTCGGTGGAGGCCGTCGCCACTGCTGCAGTGCGCGATGCGACCAATGGCGCCAAATTCATGGAAGCCGTTGCCGCTCTGGGGTTGAAGGCGCGTATCCTCACCGGTGAAGAGGAAGCCGTGGCCAGCGCCATGGGCGTGATCGGCGCGTTCCCGGGCGCGAAGGGCATTGTTGCAGACCTTGGCGGCGGCAGCCTTGAGCTGGTGCATATCGGCCAAAACCGCTGCGAGCGCGGCGCGAGCATTCCGTTCGGCTCGCTGCACCTGCCCGCGCTGCGCGCCGCGGGCCCGGCAAACTTCTCCGCTCGCCTGCACAAGGCGCTCGATGTGCCGGATTGGCATTGCGCGCCTGACGAAGCCCTTTACCTGGTCGGCGGATCGCATCGAGCGCTCGCCCGGTTCGCGATGAAGCGCCTCGGCTGGCCGCTGGACGATCCCCACGGCTTCTTCCTTTCACCCGAAGAAGCGTTGCAGGCATGCCGTTCTATCCTGCGCGGCAAGCTGCCGCCTGTCGTTCCCGGCCTCTCGTCGATGCGCCTTGCGGCCTTGCCCGACACGGCCGCACTGCTTGCAGTTCTGCTGCGCGAAATCCGTCCCGCCAAACTGGTTTTTTCCTCCTGGGGGCTGCGCGAAGGCTTGCTTTACAGCAAGTTGAGCGCAGGCGCGCAGCGGCAGGACCCGCTGCTCGCCGGGGTCAGCGCCTTCACTGAAATGCTCGGCTTCCCGCCCGCCCATGCGACGATGGTCGCCGGCTGGACGACACCGGTCAATTCTGCCGTTGCGGCTGAGCGAGAGGGCCTGAGACTGGCGGCCACCATGCTGGCGATTGCACAGCAAGGTCTCGAGCCGAACCTGCGCAACGATCACGGGCTCGACTGGGCCATGCGCAAGCGCTGGATCGGCATCGATGGCACAGGGCGTGCGATCCTTGCCGCCTGCCTCGCAGCCAATGCGGGCCGCACCCAACCGGTGAGCGGCGTTGATCGCCTCGCGCAGCCTGCCGAACTCAACGAGGCCACAGTCTGGGGTCTGGCCATCCGCCTGTGCCGCCGCCTGAGCGGGCTGGCACCGCAAATGCTCTCTGACAGCGGGCTGTCGATCGAGGGTCCGCAGTTGGTGCTGACGATTCGCGAACCGCATCAGGCGCTTTTCGGCGAGGCCGCGGAAAAGGACTTGCGCAACCTGGCCGAGGCCATTGGGCTTCAGCCAATTTGCCGCTTCGTGAAGAAGGGCGAGCGGCTCCGATAGTCAGGCTTGCCAGACGATCCCTGGCTTGGCGCCAGCCGCAATAATTTATCGCAGGGCCAGTGCCTGGCCGGAGTCCAGGCGCTTCAGCGCGAGGCGCGCAGCGCGGCGCGAATCCATCCATTTGCCATCTGCAAGTTCAAGATCATAGCGGTTGGTACTGGCAATCGCTGCCATGTAGCTTGCCTGTGCTTTGTCTGTCTGGCCAAGCTGCACGAAAGCTGCACCGATGTTGATCAGGGCTGCAGGGTCGCTGGTCTCAAGGCGTGAGTTCCCCCGAATCCTGGCGAGGGCTTCATTCGGACGGCCCTGCATCAGCGCTTCATAGCCAACATCTACCTTGTCCAGCGATGGCGCGGCTTCGGTGCCAATCGAGACGATCGCGCCCGCTGATTGGGCCAGCAGAGCGCCTGCGAAGAGAAGTGTAGCTGCCATGAGAATCTCCATTCTCTGTTCCGACAAGTGAGAAGCTATGCCTCGACAGCGCTGTTTGCAACAAAACTGTAATATTGTCACAAAACTGTAATTTTACCCGCTTGGCAGCCTGCCAGTCGCAGCCCAGGGGCCATTCTGAATGAAATATGACAATCGTCATATAGATGCCATTTAACAGTCGTCGTAGTCGTCATAGTAACGAAGCCAAACTGTCACTGTTCGACCTTAGATCGCGAGTCGATGGCGCCCAAGCCTGAGTCGCCGACGATCAAGGGGATTTTACCGTGAAGATCAGAATTAGCTTGTTCCTCGCCGGCTGCAGCGCGCTGGCGCTTTCGGGATGTGGTCCTGAAGACATTGCCTCGCCGGGAACCGGCGGCAACATCACCATCAACAATCCGGCGCCGACACCGGCTCCAACGCCCACTGCAACTGGCGGCACTGTGACGGCAGCAGCCGGATGCCCGACAGTCCTGGGTCCTGATCCGCTGGTCGACGGCGGCACGATCACCGGCCCCACCGGCACCTGGCGCGTGTGCACGCTGCCTTCGCGGGTCAAGGCCTCGATGACCCTGCCCAAAGTCACCGGCGTGCTTTACCAGCTGAATGGCCGGGTCGATGTCGGCTGCGACGGCGGTTTTAGCGTTCCCACCTCGGCTGCTCCCTTCACTTCTTCGACCGCCGGCTGCACAACGCCGCTGACCGCCGATACGGCTGTTACGCTGACTATCGAGCCTGGCGTGATCGTCTATGGCGGCACTGGCCAGTCGTGGCTTGCTGTCAACCGCGGCAACCGCGTCAGCGCCATCGGCAGCGCAAGCCGTCCAATCGTGTTCACCAGCCGCGACAATGTGCTGGGGCTTAACAATGACACCTCGCAAGGCCAGTGGGGCGGCGTGGTGCTGATGGGCCGCGCGCGGACCACTGACTGCACCACCGGTACGGTCGCATCCGGCACGTGCGAGCGCCAGACCGAAGGCGCTGCCGATCCGGCCCGCTTCGGCGGCGCCAACGATGCCGACAACTCAGGCCGCATGAGTTTTGTGCAGATCCGCTATTCTGGCTTCATTCTCGGTGCCAACGTCGAGCTTCAGGCGCTGACTACAGAGGGCATCGGCAGCGGTACCATTCTCGATCACATCCAGAGCCACAACAGCTCGGATGACGGCGCTGAATTCTTCGGCGGAACGGTCAACCTCAAGCACTATATTGCCACCGGCGCTGACGACGACAGCCTCGATGTTGATACCGGCGCCCAGATGAACGTGCAGTACGCCCTGCTGCTGCCCCGCTCGGGCCGCGGCGATGCGCTGATGGAAATCGACAGCAATGGCAACGAGGCTGACACGCCGCGCACTGTTCTGCGGGTTGCCAACTTCACTGCCATCCAGCCGGCGGTCAGCTCGGATAACGAAGCCGCCGACCAGGCAGCAACGCTGTTCCGTGGCAACTCGGACGTGACGCTGATCAATGGCATCTTCATCGCGCCAAATAACGAGTGCATCCGCATGAACGGCTCGGGCACGACCCCGGCAACGCTGACCCCGCGCGCAGTGGTGATGCAGTGCAATGCCACCAAGTTCATCGGCACCGGCACTTACACTGCCTCGCAGGTCTCGGGCTTCTTCGGCTCAGGCGCCAATGGCAACAACGATGCCTTTTCCCCGACCCTGACCAGCCTGTTCATCAACGGCGCCAATGAAACCGGCGTAGCCGGCATCGATGCCAAGACCCTGGCGACTTTCTTCGATACCACGACCTGGGTCGGCGCGGTGCGCAATAGCACGGACAACTGGTACGCCGGCTGGACCTGCAACAGCGGCACGGCTGACTTTGGCACCGGCAATTCGGGCTCCTGCACCACGCTGCCGACGACCTGAGGCCAGACCGCCGACCGAAGCTCTCGGGGGCGGCCATGATCTGGCTGCCCCCGAACTGCCATTTGCATATAGGGGAATTTAGATGTCCAAGTCGTCGCGGCTCGCGAGCGTACTGCTGGTGACAACAGCGCTGGTGGCACCATACCAAGCCTTTGCGCAAGCCAGCGATCAGGGCGCAAGCCCCGAAGCAGCCGCACCTGCGCTGCCCCCGGCGACACAAGCCCCGGTTGAAGAAGAAGTGGAAGTCTCCACCACCGGCGCTGAAATCATCGTCACCGGCAACCGCGACCGTAATATTGCCAAGTCCGCCGATCAGGTGGTCTCGGTGCTTTCGGCGGCGGAAATCGCCCGGACCGGCGAAGGCAACATCGCCGGCGCTCTGGGCCGTGTGACCGGCCTCAGCGTGGTCGGCAGCGGTTACGTCTATGTGCGCGGACTTGGTGACCGCTATTCGCTGGCGTTGCTCAACGGTTCGCCGCTCCCCAGCCCGGAGCCGCTCAAACGCGTGGTTCCGCTCGATATTTTTCCCAGCAGTGTGATCTCCTCGTCGCTCGTCCAGAAGAGCTACTCGGTGAACTACCCTGGCGAATTCGGCGGCGGCGTTATCAACCTGACTACCCGTGCGGTCCCGCGCGATGGCTTCATTTCAGTCGGGGGCGGCATTTCCGGCGATACCGAGACAACAAACCAGCTCGGCTATGTCTATTATGGCAGCAAGAGCGACTGGTCAGGCTTCGACAACGGCCAGCGAGACATTCCGCCCGCCCTCGCCTCGTTCCTCGCCAGCGGCGAGCGGATCAGTTCGGGGACGGTCGATACCAAGAAAATTGCCTCGCAACTGATCAACGGGCGCAATGCCGTGCTCCAGAGCTGGAAGCATTTGCCGGCAAACTTCACAGCCAGCCTTTCTGCAGGCAAGTCGTTTGATGTGGGCGGCTCCACGCTTGGTGTGATCTTCGCGGCAGGTTACAGCAACAAGTGGTCTACCCGCGATGCGCGCCAGCAGAGCTCACTCAGCTCCGATCTTTCGACGCTGGAATCGGATTTCCAGCGCGTCACCACCGACAACCGCATCGTCGTCAATGGCCTGCTGGGTCTGGGCCTCGAATTTGGCTCAAACAAGATCCGCTGGACCAACCTCTATATTCGCGACACGATCAAGCAGGCGCGCCTCGGGCTGGGCAATCGCCAGGCAACAACCACGCAGTTCATGCAGCAGGATACCGCCTGGTTCGAGCGCCAGCTGATCAACACCCAGTTGGTTGGCGAATTCGTGCCGGCGACGGGAATGAAGATCGACGTGCGCGCGGCCTATGCCAATTCGCAGCGTGAAGCGCCGGGCGAACTGTCGTTCGAATACGTGCGCACCAATGTTGCTTCCGATCCGTTCGGCGCCAGCTTCATCAACATCCTCAACAACAGCAACCGCGGCAATGCCGAGATCAGCTTTTCCGATCTGAACGAAAACCTGTGGGCGGCAAGCGTTGACGCGAGCTATCTGGTCACACCGGATCTCACCTTGACGATCGGCGGTGCAATTTCAGATACCAAGCGCACCAGCTCGCGGCGCGATTTCCAGTTCAGCGCACCCAGCTCGTTCCCGACGGCGGTTGGCCTGTTCCGGCCCGACCTGCTGCTCCAGCCCAGCGTGATCAACACCTTCGGCATCACCCTGGTCGAGCTGAACGAAGGCAATCCCGCCTTCACCGCCAAGCTGCGCAACTATGCGGGATACGGCAAGCTCAACTTCCAGGTGACCCCGGAAGTGAGCATCGACGCCGGAGTTCGCTTTGAAAAGGCCAATCAACTGGTTTCGCCGGTGCAGGTGTTCAAAGTGCCCGGTGCTTCACTGGCATCGACGCGACTCAACCGCGACTATTGGCTGCCGGCAGCGACAGTCACCTGGCAGTTCCAGCAGGACATGCAGCTGCGGATCAACGCCTCCAAAACGATCGCCCGGCCGCAGTTTCGCGAGTTGATCTATCAGCCGTATTTCGATCCGGAAAACAATCGCCAGTACGTCGGCAATCCCTCGTTGGTCGATAGCCAGCTGACCAACGCCGAAGCACGGATCGAATGGTATTTCGCGCCCGAGCAGCGCCTGTCGGTCTCGGGTTTCTACAAGAACATCAAGAACCCGATCGAAGCCTTCGTCTCTGGCGGCGACCTGACCACCAGCTTCGCCAACGCGCCTAAGGCAACACTGTGGGGCGCAGAGTTCGAAGCGGTGAAATACTTCGATGTCGGACTCGATGCGAAGGAAGGCAGCTTCATGGCGAACCGCCGCGTGGTGGTGGTGGCCAACTACACTTTCTCGAAGTCCAGGATTCAGGTTGCGGCGAACGACGCGGTGGCGGTTTTTGCCTCCTCATCGACCAAGGCAACCGACTATTTCCGCAATGGCGTTCCGCTGACCGGCCAATCCGATCACATTGCCAACCTGCAGGTCGG
>JANLSP010000561.1:0-7917 GCA_031362485.1 Novosphingobium sp. | reverse complement strand
CTTCGGAGTACAGCGAGCTGTTGATCGTGGTGGGGGGCAGTGGGCTGATCGTGAGTTCGACCAGTCCCTTGCCCGCCGGCACGTCCACTTCGCGCGTCACCAGCGCGGTGAAGGAATAAACGGTGACGGCGGCGACCCGGCTCGTCGCGATATTCACTCCCTCCTGGGCGTTCGGCCCGTCCTTTGGCTGCTTGGCTTCCTGCGCCGCCTTATCTGCCGGTGTCTTGTTTGGTTTCCGGTCGAGTTCAGCGGCCTCCTTCCTTAGCGAATCGATCTTCTCCTGGCCAGAATCGCGCGCGTCGCGGCTCACCTTTCGGCCAGTCTTTCCTCCGCCTTCGCCCCTCCGCTCCAAGTTCTGCAGCGCCGTTGAACCCATCACGCCGGCATGCCCGACCATGACAACCCCGACCCCAGCAACTGCGAGCGAGCCGCCGCTGGCACTGCGCGTGCTCGACCGGTTTCCCTTGCTCCGCCGAATTCCCGGCAGGTTGATCGGCCGCGGCATTCGGCAGGAGCATGTGCGCTCGCCGCTGGCCCGGCCGGCACCACGCAGCTGACGAGACTTAACTCACGCCGCGGATTCCAGCCTGGCAATGTCATCATCGCTCAGCCCGAAATGATGACCCACCTCGTGGATCAGCACATGGGCGACAAGATGCTCGAGCGTCTCATCACCGCGCGTGATCCATTCGTCGAGCATGGGGCCGCGGAACAGGCGGATGCAATCGGGCAAGGTGCCGCTCTCGACGATACTCTTTTCGCCGAGCGGTACGCCTTCATACAGTCCGGTGAGATCGAATGGATCATCGATGCCCAGCGCCGCCATTGTTTCCGCATCGGCAAATTCCTCGATCCGCAGCACGACCTCGCCAACATGGACGCGAAATTGCTGCGGCAGCCGGGCAATGGCAGCGCGCGCCATCGCTTCGATTTCGTTCACGTCGGGGGCATGGCCGAAAGTTCTCTGCATGGCCCGCAGATAGTCGCTCGCGAACAATTCGCCAATCCTTGCGCTTCTCTCCCGCCACGGCTAGGGCGCTTCCCTTCCAGCGTATGCGGAGCGGTGGCCGAGTGGTCGAAGGCGCTCGCCTGGAAAGTGAGTATACGCCAAAAGCGTATCCAGGGTTCGAATCCCTGCCGCTCCGCCACACATAAGTGATTGATATAGAATGAATTTTATTCCTTAGAAATGTGGCGCAGTTCCGCGCCAATTGCATTACAGGTCCGGACCTGGGAGGATTTCGTGGGCCGGAATCCGCATGCCGGCTACGCCACCCGCGGGACCTCTACTGCATCAGGTCGCCGCGATTGCGTCAGCCTCGCTGCCGCGCGTTTCAATGCTGACGCGGGGAGTCGAAAAGTTGAACCCGGTATAGCCCTGGCTGACGATGGTTTCGCAGCGGTCGACGTATCGGTCCAGCCCGCCGATATACATCATGAAAACCCGCGGCTTGCCCGGAACATTGGCGCCCATGTACCAGCTGTTGGCTTTGGTATAGAGCGTCGTCTCAGCCAGGTCGGCGACTTCATGCGCCCAGGCGACCTGTGCAGCTTCGTCTGCGTCCACGCGCGTAAAACCGTTCTTCTCCATGTAGGCAATGCAATCGACGATCAGGTCGACATGCTGTTCGAGCGCCTGCAGCATGTTGGCGAGGACCGAGGGGCTCGACGGGCCATTTACTGTGAACAGATTGGGGAAGCCGGAAATCATCAGGCCCAGATAGCTTTGCGGCCCGTCCTGCCATTCGTCCTTCAGCTTGCGCCCTGAGATGCCAGTAATGCCCAGCGCGAGAAGTGGCCCGGTGACGGCATCGAAGCCAGTGGCGAAGACGATCAGGTCGAAGGGATACTCCTTCTCGCTCGTCTTGATCCCCGCCTTGGTGATCCGCTCGATCGGAGTCTCGCGGATGTCGACGAGTTCGACATTTTTGCGGTTGAAGGTCTGATAATAATTGGTGTCGAGGCAGAGCCGCTTGGTGCCGAAGGGGTTACGCTTGGGGATCAGCTTGTCGGCCAGCGCCGGGTCCTTGACGACGCCACGAATCTTCTCATGCACAAAACCGGCGACTGCGGCGTTCGATTCCGGATTGCTTAGAATATCGCTGAACACCGATTGCAACGAAAATGCGCCGAAGTTCCACGCCTGTTCAAGTTTCGCGCGCCGTTCCTCGGCCGGAACTTCCATGGCCGGCAATCCGGTATTGATGCGGGGGGGAACGCCGCCCCGGGTCATCCGGGTCTTCTTGCAATGCGCGACATAGTCGGCGCGGACCATGGCCTCGTATTCGGGGTCGACCGGGCCGTTGTGTGCCGGGACGCTGTAGGTTGCAGTCCGCTGGAAAACCGTGAGGTGTGCTGCCTGCTCGGCCAGGACGGGGATCGACTGAATGCCCGACGATCCGGTGCCGATCACGGCCACGCGCTTTCCTGCGACATCGACCGGCTCGTGGGGCCATGCACCGGTCTGCACCCAGCGGCCAGCGAAGTCTTGCAGTCCGTCGATTTCGGGCGCCTTGGGCAAGGAGAGGCAGCCAACTGCGGACAGCAGATAGCGACACCGCACTTCGTCGCCGCGATCGGTGCAGACGAGCCACCGGCCCGACTCATCCTCATAGGTGGCCGAAGTCACCCGGGTGTCGAAGACAATGTCACGGCGCAGATCAAACCGGTCCGCAACATGATTTACGTAACGCAGAATCTCCGGCTGCGTCGCGAAACGCTCGCTCCATCGCCATTCGTTCAACAGCTCCGGTGAGAAGGAATAGGTGTAATCAAGGCTCTCGACGTCGCAACGCGCGCCCGGATAGCAGTTCCAGTACCATGTCCCGCCGACATCCGGGGCTGCCTCGAAACCGAAGGCCGTCAGGCCAATTTCCCGGAATTTGTGATGGGCGTAGAGCCCGGCAAAGCCAGCGCCGATAACCACAACGTCCACCGCTGCCGGTACATTGCGTTCAGTGACTTTTACACGATTGGTCACTGGCTCGACTCCCAAATATTTTCGTACACGCAAACTCTCCCGCATAAGTCCTGACTGAATAGAGCCATTGGAACCAGGTTCCAAGCCGCAGGTTCATCGCGGGGCAACCTGCGACAATTCCTCATTCGCCCCATTCGCACGTTGTGCTAGCCTCTTCCCGACTAGCGAAGGGGAGCGCACAGCATGGCCGAGGCAGACAGCAAGCCAATGGATAACCTCGCCTATCTGATGACCAGCGTGAAGCCGGTCGCAACGCAAAGCTCGGTGCTAGTCAGTAGCTCGACCTGGCTCAACCATCCCATGCTGCGCGACTGGATTGCAACACACTACCTGCGCCGCAACGGCCCGGACCGGATGACCGCCAGTGACACCGCAGACGGCCTCATTCCCTTGCTGGCCGAACTGCGTGACCGTGACCGGGTCGCGGCGCTGATCAACCATGAGAAAGCGATCAATCCGCGCTTCAATGCTTGGGTTGAAGAACGCTTTATCTCGCCGATGGGCCGCGAGGAATTCGCGGGCTACGCCCCCGATACGGTCGGTGGTATCTATTACCGCTATCAGCTCGAACACAACATCCAGCTCAATCTCGCCCGCGAGATGATCGAGCCGGAGGACGATTTCGACTTCATGCGCTTCCGCTTCGGCCAGATCCACGATTACGAACACATCGTCGCGGGCGGCGGTTTCGATACGTTGGGCGAGGTCTTCCCCTATTTCGTCCGCCTTGCGTCGACCTTCACCCACCTCTCGCCTGACCTCGCGCTGGCTTTCAGCGACCTCTACATCCTTGGCGGATTCCGCCTCCCGTTGCGTGCGGGGCTCAACTATCCCGAAACTTTCCTCAGTGTGCTGGAAAACATGGCCCGCGCAATCCGGATCGGGATGAATTCCGAGCCGGTGTTCATGGCGAAATTCGAAGATGTGCTGGATTTAACTCCGGCGCAGGCACGCGAAGCGCTGGGGATCAGGGGAGCCGAAGACGTCGATACCTCGGCAGTGTCATACGTGTTCGACAATCTGGATGGCGCGAATCCAGGGGTGGGGCATCATCGGTCAATCCGATGACAGGCCAAAGCCATCCGGTCTGCGCTGCCGTCTTCGGCCCGCTCACGATAGGGCAGTGTCTGAGCGCGGCGTAGTCGAGCCGTGCGGCTTGTGTTGCAGACCGCGTCGCTGGCTTTTGAAGTCCGCCACAACAATGGTGGCTCTACCTCCCGGCCTGGCTCAGCAGTTTGACCGGACCGATTAGGCCCGACTTTCGGAGCGGCGCATCGGCCCGGTAGCTGGGCATCGCCGTCCAGGTAATCTTCTGGGCTCCGGGCGTTGCCGGGCTCTGGGCATCGCCGATCAGCCGGTTGACCCACAGGTTGGCGACGCGGACTTCCAGCCGGTTTCGCCCCCAGTGCGCCACTTTGCCAATATCAATGCGGAAGGGCGCATGCCAGGCAGAACCCGCCGGTTGGCCGTTCACCATGACCTCCGCCAGATCGCCGACCTCACCCAGATCGAGCCACAGCGGCTGGCCCTGTATCCACAGCCGCGGGGTGAGGAAGCGGGTGGAATAGGTCGCAATGCCCGAGAAATACTTGATTCCAGCCTCGGTGTTCTCGTTGAGCGGGGTGAGCCTGGCCATGCTGGTTGCTGCAGGGGCCCCGCGCCCTGGCTGGAAGGAGACCTGCCACGGCCCCTCGACCTCAGCCATTTGCACCGGAGCCAACTGCGTGATGGCCATGGCATCGGCCAGGGCGGGCTTGCGAAAGACCACGTGCACCGATTCGTCGACACCAAGTTCCAGGGTCACTTTCGTGAAGCCATTGCCGATTAGATAGCCGATCGGCTCGGACTTGCCGGTTTCCGCATGCCACAGTTCGGGCGTCTTGCCGGTGACGCGGAAGCGCGCCTCGATAGTCTGGGCATGGCCGCTGCGGTTGACGAGGAAATAGCTGTGGCCGTCGGCCAGCTTGCGGTGGGCAAAGGGCACCTCGCCGCGCCCCTGTGATCCGGTGTAGTCGAAATCGGGCGCAACGCCGATCCGGTCCAGCGCGGCCTCGATCTCGGTTGATGCGATCACCCGGCCCTTGCCGATCGAGGCCGTGCCGCCCGCAGGCCACAGCCTTGCGACCAGCGCGGCATATTCGGCTGCGTTGCCATTCAGGCTGGGGCTGCCCTCGGGTGCCATACCGACCACGGTCGCACCGCCTTCGGCCAGCGCCGCGATCCGCCGAAGCGCGGCAAGCGTCATGCGGCGCGACGATCCGCCGAGATACAGCGCCTTGTAACGGGCTCCGCCGCTGCTCACCAGTTCGTCGCCCTCGTTGGTCAGCGCCGACGCCAGCGCATCAAAATTGACGAAATCGTAGGCCCGGTTGACCGGCGCGTCGGCGATCAACTTTTCGCCGTAAAGCCCGGTCAGCGGTCCTTCCTCGCCATGGAAATAGGCCACGTCCGCGACATTGCGGCCCTGCTGGAGCATCAGCGCATTGCGCGCCATATAGTCAACCCAGGGCCTCGCCATTTCGGCCCAGCTTTCATGCCGGTTGAAATACTGGCCGAAAATGAACAGCGACAGGCCGGGGATCTTGTCGTCCAGCGGTTGATGCACTGAGGTGTGGATCACCGGACGGTTGACGCCCAGGACGAATTCCAGATCGATCACGCGCTTGAGGTCACTGGGCGCATAGTTCCATGGGTTCATCGATGCGGTCAGCGATTCCGCTGCAACCAGGTTCTGGCCATAGATATGCGCGACCGAGGCCGCCCCCTTTATATCGGCCACATAAGTTGGCTTGGGGCCGTCCTTGCGGGCATGGGTCCACATTGCCGCCATCGGTATGTCCGCGTGTCGGCGCATCGCCAGGTCGTCGCCCAGCGAAGGGCGCTTGTCTTCCAGCGCCTCACCATAGACCTTGAGCCCGTTTTCATGGGCCACCTTGGCAACCGTGCCGTAATGCTCGCTTGCCAACAGATCAGCGAGGGTGCGGCGGTAGTCGTGGAGGAATTTGTCGCTGTCTGCCCGGCTGCCGACCAATACGCCGGCGAGCGCTGGCATCCATGGCACAGGGTCATAGCCGCGCAGGCGCTTGAATTGCTCGATCATCCGCGGCGTCCAGTTCGCCGCGCCGACTTCGATCGAATCGGTGAGGATCGCCTGCACCCCGCGCTTGCCGATGAGGCCGCCCGATGCATCGCGGTACATGGCGATATAGTGTTCCATATAGCGGCGCACGGCGGGGCCATCGAATTTGTCGACTTCCAGCCCGGTCGCTTCGGGCGGGGCGGGGTGATTTGTCGTGCCGAGCAGCGAATGGCCGAAGCGCAGCACCCGCCAGTTGCCGCGCGGCGGGGTCCAGTCGAGCGAGCCATCGGCCTTCATCCTTGCCGTCAGGTCAATCACGCTGGCGGGGGCAATGCCACTGGCATTATCGGCCGGATTGGTCAGCGCGTAGTAGTCCTGCGCGATGGCGAAACCGGCCTTGGTCTCATAGCGATCGATGCGCGCGTCAGAGGACAGCCGCAGGTCGCCGATGGTCATCGGCCTGCTGCCTATCATCTTGGCGAGGCCGCCAAGGACGTTGCTGTCCATGGCGAGCCCGGGCGCAGGCTCGCCCATGTTGATGCCGACGCCTTGCCGCTTGAAGAATTCGACGCGGAAATAACGGGCTTGCACGGCGGGGAAGGCATAGGTCACCGGCACCTGGCCAGTCTCGAAATCGATCACTTTGCGCCAGTCGGTGCCGTTGTCGCTGGCTTCGAGGCGCGGCGAATAAAGCGCTCCGACGAACATCATTGCCGCGCCGGGGGCAAACATCGCCATGCTGCGGGCTGTGACTGGCTTGCCATAGTCCAGCACGACGCGCGGGTTTTGATTGTCATCCCCGCGCGCGATATCGATGCCCCGGGCAAGGTTGGCATCGGCCAGTCGTGCTTCATCCTGCGCCTTGCCGAGGCCATCCGTCACCACAGCCGGCACCAGCAGGCCTGCATCGGCAGCCGGGAAGGCGAGAACTCTGACTTCGCCGGAATGCTGCGGTGGCGCCTTTGTATGGTCTCCACCCAGCATCTGGTTGATGCCGCCCCCGCCCATGTCCAGCGAGCCGAACGGGCCGGTCGTCTGCGGCGGCACGGCTAACTTGCCGGTGAAGGGTTTGCCGCCCTCCACGAGCGTCTCAGACCAAACCAGCTTCTTGAGCCCATCCTCGGGCTTGACCCAGGGCCCGCCGGTTTCCGACCAGCCGGGCGAAGAAGCAATGGCCAATTCGAGCCCCAGCCGGTCGGCTTCCTGCGCAGTGAAGCGGAATGCCTGCTTCCATTCGGGGGTCATATAGACCAGCCGCTTCTCGACGATCTGCGGGGTCATCAGATGGGCATCGAAATTCTGCATGCCGCCAATGCCGACGCGCTTCATCCAGGCAAGGTCCTTGGCGATGCCGTCCTGCGTGACATTGCCGTTCATCCAGTGCCACCAGACGCGCGGGCGGGCGCTGTTGTGGGGGTCCTGAAACTGGCTTTCGAGCGAAGGCGTGGCAGCAGTGGGCACGGCCTCCTGCGCAAGTACCGGAACTGCAGTCAGCGCACTGGCCAGCGCCAGCGCAGTGCGAAGTTTCGGACAGCTCATAAGTCTCTCCCTGAATGTCATTGTATTGCTACTATGCCGAAACCACGGCGCAGCGCGTTCAGTTTGGGTTGCTCGAACCAGGTACCGAGCTGGGCCCCGGCCATACCAAATTAGTGAATTTGGCCAAACCAAATTGGAAGTATTTCCCGCTGCTCGCCCAGCCCTAGTCCAGCGGTGTTCGCCGCATCTTGCCTGCGCGTATCTTTGAACCCTGTGTCCCCGGCCCAGTCGATGTTGCGTTGCACAATTTTCCGGCGCATGTTTGCCGGGTCCTGAAAACGGGGGGTGTGCCATGCCCATGACGAGCAGTGCCGACTTA
>JANLSP010000478.1:0-2133 GCA_031362485.1 Novosphingobium sp. | reverse complement strand
ACCAATGACGCGGGCGCGGCAACCTCGACCATCGCGGCGGCATCGCGATCCAGCCATTCGGTGGTGAACTGTTTGGCCATCGGGCCATCGGCCCAGATTTCGCGCCGGGCGAGCATGTCCGCTGCCTTCTCGTGTACTGCCACTTTGGCGAGCGCGGAGCGTACCACAGGGCGCTTGATTGCGCCTGAGCGCTCCGCCCAGGCCAGCGCATGTTTGAGCATCGCCTTGTGCACCGCCCAATAGCCCGCGCCGCCTTGCTCGAAGCCGAGCGCTGAAATCATCACATTGACGCCCTGATCGACTTCGCCCAGCCGGTAGCGATCCGGAATGCGCACGTCGCTCCAGAAGCAGGCGTTGACCCGCTCGCCATTAAGCGCCTTGATCGGCTGCATCTCGAAGCCGGGCTCGTTAAGCGGCATCAGGAACATGGTCAGGCCCTGATGTTTCTTGAGGCCCGGCGTGGTGCGCGTGAGCATCAGGATGTAGTCGGCATTATGCGCGCCGGTGGTCCACAGTTTCTGGCCATTCATCAGCCAGTCGCCATCAGCCAGCCTCTCAGCCCGGAAGGCGCAGCCGAACACGTCCGATCCCGCGCCTGGTTCGGAAAAGCCGAGGCAACCGAGCGCTTCGCCGCGCACGATGCGCGGCAGCACTTCCGCTTTGGCTTCCTCGGTGCCCCACAGCGCGCACATATTGGCGTTGAATTCTGTGATGCCGATCGAGGTGCGGGACCAGCCGATATCTTCCCACAGCGGCGCGGCGGCCATGATCTCGTAGCGGTCTCGCTTGATCTGGCCCGGGTAGTCGAATGACGGGAAAGCATAGCCGGCCTCGGCCATCGCTTTGTGGAAGACCGGGTCGTGGCTTTCGGTGGTGTGGTCCTTGCGGGCTTCGATTTCGGGTGTGAGATTGGCTTCGACGAAAGAGCGAAGCTCGCGGGCGAATTCCTCGGCCCTGGCGCCATATGTGAAATCGAGACCGGTGGGGGCAGTTGCGGGCAGGGCAGGGCACTTGGCCTCCCACAGCCGCTGTGCGATTTCTTCCAGCGCGTCTGCCGGATTGCCCGCGATCATCCGCTGCAACTTGGCGCGGCGATAGAGCAGCTGCATCTCGCCTTCCATCGACAGCCCCATCCCGCCGAGCGTGCGCAGCGAGCGGCGAATGGCGGTGTCGGCGGCTTCGCCGGCCCAGTAGTGCGCCATGCGGATCAACGCGGCGGCATCGGCTTGCCCGGTTTCCAGCGCCCAGACTGCGTGATGGAGCAGCAGCCGCGCGCTTTCGACATCGGAAATGGAATCGGCCAGCGGGTGGGCAATCGCCTGAAACGTGCCGATCGGCTGGCCGAACTGTTCACGCTCGGTGCCCCAGGCGGCGGCATCCTCGATCGCGTGGGCGGCCGTTCCGATCATCAACGCGGCATTGAGCAAATGCCATTCCTCGATTGCCGCCTGCCAGGCTGCCATGCCCCCCGGCAATGGCTCGCGCGCGCCTTGGCGCAGATCGATGTGCGCCGATCCGCTGGCCGCAATATCCTGCGCGCGGTCCGCGTGGGCGGGTCTAATGGCAACAAGGCTGTCGCCATCCAGTGCAACGATCCACTCAGCCACGCTGCCGCCCACCACCAATTGCACCGGCACCGCGTCGATGGGGTGCAGCGCGAGACTCGCGGGTCCCTTGCGGTCTCCCAGCAATGGCAGTGTGACAATGGCCTCGGCCAGCGCGATCGGGGCGACGCGCCGGCCGGCTTCTTCCATAACTACGGCGGCATCGAGCAGAGACATGCCCGCAGCGCGCATTGCGGGAATGCCAAGCTCTTCCAGCTTGTGCCAAAGTTCGGCATCAAACCCGCTCGCTTCCGCCGCGCGCGCACGCAGAGCGGTGCATTCCGTCTCGAGCAGCTTGCGGACGGTATCCTGGAGCAGAACCTGCTCGCCAGACAGCCCAAGGTTCATGTCAGACCTTGGGCTGGGCTTTGTTCGCCGCAGTCATCTGTTCCAGGTTGGCCAGCGTGGCATTGCCGGGCTGGACTGCCCAGGCATTGGCGTGGCCCAGCGAATGCATGTCGAACACGCTTTGCAGCGCGGTGTACATGCCCTGGATGTCCTGGGTCTGGTTGACCGCGCGCTTGGCCAT
>JANLSP010000463.1:0-1867 GCA_031362485.1 Novosphingobium sp. | reverse complement strand
CTCGCGCAGCAGATTGGCGGCTTATATGCCTGGCCGATCATGGTCGCTGCCGGGGTCAGCCATTTTGTCCAGGCCAACCATGTCGAAGTGCAGCGGCGCCAGTACCAGTGGTGGGTCTATCGCACGCCGTGGCTGCGCAATACTCACAAGGGCGAGACTAAAACGGGTAAATTCGGGCTTGCACACATTGTCACAGGCTATCTGGAACTCGCCAGTGGGATGACGCCCGATGCCCTGAAAGTAGATGCCGCAGTTGAAGTTGCTCAGGATAATTCTGCAACGCAGACCAAAATTGCTGACATTGTGCGCGGCGAAGCGCCGCCTTTGCTGCGGCTGCTCAAAGTGCTCGGCCCTAATCCGCGCGCGATCGTTCTGGGCATTTCAATGATCGCCGGCTCGCCGCTGTGGTACATGATTTACCAGACCGTCGTGCTCAATGTGCTGATGGTCATTTCAGTGCGCAATCATAACGCTGCGGCCCGGCGCATAGCAGCGGGGATCGCCGCGTAAGGTGCTCGACAGGCTTGGCAAGGCCGCTATCATGGACCTATGCCAGATCGATCACTGATTACCGAAGCTCGGGCGTTAGCCGAAGGCATTGTTGCGCTGCGCCGCGAGATTCATGCCGACCCCGAGCTTGGGCTGATGACGCCCAGAACCAGTGCGAAAGTCCGCGCGGCGCTCGGCCATCTGCCGCTCGAATGGCGCGAGGGGCGATCGACCAGCGGCATGGTAGCCGTGCTCAGGGGCGGAGCTGGAGCAGGCAAGCGCGTGCTGCTGCGCGGCGACATGGATGCTCTGCCGATGCCTGAGGAGACCGGGCTGGACTTTGCATCGACAGTTCCGGGCGCGATGCATGCCTGCGGCCATGATGCCCACACCGCGATGCTCGCCGGGGCGGCGGAGCTGCTCTGCGCGCGCGCAGCGTCGCTGAAGGGCGAGGTGCTGTTCATGTTCCAGCCGGGCGAGGAAGGCTATCACGGTGCGCGGTTCATGCTGGACGATCGCCTGCTGGATCCCTTGCCCGATGCCGCATTTGCACTGCATGTCATGCCCAATGCCCGCCACGGCCTGATCGCGGGGCGCGCAGGACCGCTGCTGGCAGCCGCCGACATGATCGAAATTGTCGTCGAAGGCGCAGGCGGCCATGCCTCGCTGCCCCACCAGACGCGCGATCCGGTGCCGGTTGCCGCCGAAATCGTCATGGGGCTGCAGACACTGGTGACGCGCCAGTTCAATGCGCACGATCCAGTGGTGGTCACAGTCGCATCGATCCAGGCGGGCAGCACGCACAATGTGATCGCCGATCGCGCAGTGCTGCGCGGCACGATGCGCACCCTTTCCGCGGAACACCGCGAGCGGCTGGCGGGCAGCATTCGCCTGCTGGCGGCGGGCATTGCCGGGGCGCACGGGCTGACCGCGCAAGTGACCATCGAGGAGGGTTTCCCGGTCACCATCTGCGACGCCCGCGCGGTCGATTTCGGCGCTGCGACTGCGGCGGCCATATTCGGCGCGGAAGCGTTTCATCACCTGCCCGATCCGATAATGGGCGCAGAGGATTTCTCCTATGTGCTGCAAAAAGCGCCCGGCGCGATGTTTTTCATCGGCATGGCGCCCGAAGGGGACAACTGGGCCAGCTGCTGCGGCATTCATTCAACGCGGATGATGATCGACGAGGCCGTGCTGCCAAGCGGTGCGGCGTACCTCGCCGCGCTGGCAGAGCGCTTTCTCGCTTCAGGCTTCGCTGGGTAAGGCTTCATCCGGGGCCTTGCGCCAATCGCGCGCGCGGTCCTTTATCTTGACGAAATCGCTCTCGAACTTGGGCCGCATCGTGCCGCAAATCCGGTCCCACACAGTGGTGTAGCCG
>JANLSP010000452.1:0-1758 GCA_031362485.1 Novosphingobium sp. | reverse complement strand
TTCCGCCCTCGCCGCGGATCAACCCGGCAGTCTCCTCGGCGGCTGCGCGGTTGATGTCGACCACCACGACTTTGGCGCCCTCGCGCGCGAACTGGATCGCGGTGCATTTGCCGTTGCCCCAGCCGGGGCCCGAGCTGCCGCCGCCATTGACCACCGCAACCCTGCCTTCGAGCCGTCCTGCCATAGTTCACACCTCCTTGGGGCTGATTGTGCTGTTCGAACAGACAATCGTCTAGCGAAATTTCTTGCCGGATGTTTCGGCGCCAATGATAAGCGGGGCGATAGTCAAGGGAGAGCAGAAACTATGCCGCGCATACCCTATCCCGATCCGCAGACCTTGCCCGAATGGATGCAAGAGATCGTTGCAGACAACCCGGCCAACGTGACGCGCATGCTCGCGGGCGCTTCCGAGGCGGTGTTCAAGGGCTTCGCCGCTCTGTCGAGCGCTTTCACGCTGGGCGGCTCGCCGCTCGATGCCAAGTTGCGTGAGATCGCCATCTTGCGCGTCGGTTATCTGTCCAACGCATCGTATGAGGTGTTCCAGCATGAGGCTGCCGCGCGCCATGTCGGGCTGAGCGAGCAACAGATCGCCGCGATCAAGGCAGGCGGGCCGGCGGCTTCGGTGCTGGGAGAGGCGGGCGCGGCGGTGCTCGTTTATGTCGACGATCTGGTGAAGAATGTCCGCCCGGGCGACGCGACGCTAGCGGGCGTCCGCAAGCATCTCAGCGATACCGATGTGATCGACCTCACGCTCGTCAGCGGCATGTACATGATGGTCAGCCGCTTCCTTGAGGCGACCGGTGTCGAGATCGACACCGCGCCGATCGAATGGGGCAAGGCTTCGGCGGGTCAACTCGGCGATGGGGTGAAAGGGTAGCGGCTTTCCTCAGGCGGAGGCCAACCTTTCGCCGCGCGCTGCCCATCTCGCTCTTGCGCCGTCCGTCCTTCGGTGGGCGGAACTCAATTCGCAACTGGAGGAAGTTGGCCAAGGCCGGCCATGCCTGCGAGAGCCATTGTTCCAATCAACCATGCCGATGGCAAAAAGGTGGATGGAATTTCCAGGTCGATAACCTATGAAAGCGAGCGTTGGTCTTGAAAAAAATGTGAGCCGATGGATCCAAGCATAAAACTCGTGATCGAGATCGGGATTTTCAGCCGGCAGTGGCGTGCATTGATGGACAAGGAGCTGCGCTCACTTGGCGTGACTCGCGCCAGGTGGGTGACACTTTGGTGGATCGCCGAGGCGCCACGACCGCTCAACCAGAAGGAACTGGCCAGAAAAATCGGGATCGAGGGGCCGACACTTGTCCGCCAGCTCGATATTCTCGAGAAAGACGGATTGATCGAGCGCATCGTCGATCACGATCGCCGATCGCGCCTCATTCGGATGAAACCCGCGGCCATCCCGATCGTAACGCAAATCAAGGCAATGGCCGACGCCTTGGGACGCGAGGTGGCCGAAGGGATAGATGAAGAAAATCTGGCGACTTGCGCGGACGTATTGCACCGGATGCGCTCGCGTTTGCGTGCCCGCTCCGGCCAGGAGACCGAAAGCGGTTCGTCCGCCATCGACGACCAAGGCAAGGGGACGGGACCACTGATTGCGTTTTAGGGTCTGGCGCTAATACCCCAGCCCGGTCGCGAAGCGATCCGCCTGAAAGGCCGCATCTCCGTATAATTCGCAGAGCACGCGGGCGCGTTTCATGAAAAAGCCGATATCGGCAGCATCGGTCATCGCAATCCCGCCGTGGATTTGCA
>JANLSP010000445.1:0-4037 GCA_031362485.1 Novosphingobium sp. | reverse complement strand
CGGCTCGATGCCGGGCATCCCGCGCGCATCCCGCCAGTGGCGCAATGCCGTCGCAGTTGCCCAGATCGCCCATGGCGGCAGCTGGCGCAGCCCGGTGGAAGGCGCGTTGTTCTTCCACGCGACGCATGTCTCCCCGGCCTGGCGGCTTACCCGCATCGCCCGGGTGGAAAATCACGTTTTCTATCGTTAAATGCATGGACCGCCGCAACTGACTTGCGGCTTGCGCCACTCACCGCCCCGCATCCCCGGCCCAACCGCCCATTGAAGGTACCCTGTGGGCGGTTGGGCCGGGGGTGCGGGGTGGTGGGTGGCCCCGCCGTCAGGCGGAAAAGGAACCTTCTTCCTCGGCAAGGAAATCGAGCAGCGCTTGATCGTAGTGGTCGATCTGGCCGTTGGCATCGATCTGGCCTTGCAACCACGCGTTCTCGCTTGAATTGACCTCGTTTTCCGCTGCGACTTCGGCAAAGTGGTCCGGCTCTTGCGGCTCGCGGCCGAACAGGCCGGAGAACCCGGAGACCGGACTGGAATGCGCCATGCGCGCAAAAAAGCCGCCGATGCTGACTGCAGAATCGTTCATGAAGCTTTCCAGCTCCGCCGCGCGTTCGCGGGTCAACGGATCGCTGCCGCCGAAGCCTTGCAGATAGTTACCCACGCCTTGCACGAACAACTGCTTCCATTCCGGTGCATTGTTCGCAGCCAGCGTCGCGTCCTTCAGACGGCACAGCATTTCCGCTTCGTTGTGGCTGACCGCCGCGGGGCGGTCGCTGCCAGGCGCGAAAATCATCCGGCGTAGCAGACGGGCCTCGGTCTGATTGACGTTGCCTGCTTCCAGTTCGCCGCCATCGCGCGTCGGCCCCTCACCGGTCAGCACGGCTTGCTCGATCTGGTCCATGGCATAGTCCTTGAGCGCCTGCGGAGCGCCAATCGCCTTCTCGAGCACCCTGACCAGCAATTCCAGCTCGGTCATGCTTTCAAGCCGGCCATTGTTGTCGATCCGCTCCATCAGCCAGTCGGCCAGGCCATCATCGATATAGCCGCGCGGCATCACGCCGTTGACGACATACTCGCTGATCGCCTCGACGAAAAAGTCGGTCCATTCGAGCGACGGATCGGCGAGATGCTCGTTGAGCACGAAAAGCGCTTCGGCTTCATCGGCATCGATTGCACTGTTCGACCAGCCCTCGCGGCGCAAGCCCAGAATCTCATCTGCGCCAATTGCGCCATCGGCTATCGCCTGCTCGGCAAGTTCGCGGAAATGCATCGACATAGTATGGAGCCCTCGATTTAAGGCCTCGCTTATCGCGCATTAGGATTAATCCTGAGTTACCCGCCGCCCGGCGAGCCAGAATTGCCGCGCTGGCGCAGCGCGCCGATGCAGCTGGCGCGGTCGACTTCCTTGCCGTCGCTGGCGCGGCGGGCATCGACATAGGTCGCCTGCGGCTCGCGCCCCGCACTGTCTGGATAAAGATAGATATCGAGCACGCAGGCACTGCCTGCATATTGCAGCTTGCGCGCATCGCCCTCCCAAACATCGAGCCGCGCTGCGCCGAACTGGCGAATGAGATCAATCCGTGTCGCGCCGATCACCCCTTCCAGCCCCGGTGCGACGAGTCTCTGCGCGGCTGGCGGCGCGGCGCGGACCGGCGCGCGCACGGCAGGTAGGCGCGAATGCCGACCCGGTGCGGGTTGCGCGGCCGCCGTGCCCACGCTCTGCACTGCACCGCTGCTTGCGCCGCAAGCGGCAAGCAGCGGTGCCAGAACCGCGACGGCAAGAAAGGTCTTCTGCATTCTGGTGCCATGCCATGCCGCGTGCGCCTGTCAACGCCATGGGCCCTTGCTCCGCCGCGAACTGCCCGCTAGGCGCGCCCACTGACAGACCACCAGCCCAAGGATGCCGGATGCCCCAGCCCCAATACGATGTCGTCGCCATCGGCAATGCCATCGTCGATGTCATGGCCCCTTGCAACAATGCGCTGATCGACGAGCTTGGCATGACGCGCGGCGGCATGACGTTGATCGACACCGATCAGGCCCACGCGCTGTATGAGGCGATGGGCCCGGCGCGGGAAATCTCCGGCGGCTCGGCGGCGAACACGCTGGCAGGCCTCGCTACGCTGGGATCCAAATGCGGCTTCATCGGCCAGGTTGCCGAAGATCAGTTGGGCGAGGTTTTCGCCCATGACATCCGCGCTGCCGGCATTGTCTTCGATACGGCAGCCCGCGCGGGCGATCCGCCGACCGCGCGCTGCCTGATTTTTGTCACGCCCGATGGCCAGCGCACGATGAACACCTACCTCGGCGCCTCGCAGTTTCTGCCCGCAGCCGCGCTTGACGAAGCGCTGATCGCGGACGCAGCGGTGCTTTATCTCGAAGGCTATCTATGGGATCCGGAAGAGCCGCGCGCGGCCATGCGCCGGGCGATCGCGGCGTCGAAAACGGCAGGCCGCAAGGTCGCCTTCACCCTGTCGGATGCTTTCGTGATTGACCGCCATGGCGACGATTTCCGCGCGCTGATTGCCGCCGGCGAAATCGATATCCTGTTCGCCAACGAGCTTGAACTCGCCGCGCTCACCGGAGAGGCGGAGTTCGAGGCGGGGCTCGCGGGGCTGGCGGGCACGGTGCCTGTGCTGGTGGTCACCCGCGGCGCGCATGGCGCGGTTGCGGTTGCGGGCGGAGAGCGCGTCGATGTCGCCGCCGAGCCGGTCGCCAAAGTGGTCGACACAACCGGCGCTGGCGATCTGTTCGCCGCCGGCTTCCTCCACGCCCACGTGCGCGGGGAAAGCCTTGCCGCGTCGCTGCGCCTCGGAGCGATTTGCGCGGCCGAAGTGATCTCGCACTACGGCGCGCGGCCCGAGGCGGACTTGCGGGCGCTGATTGGGAGTAATTAGGCTAAATCGATTCATCTCAACTTATAAGGTTTTAGTTCAGCTACTTAACTGAGAAATCGAATATCCGTGCGGTCATTGCGCCACCAGCACCGCCGCCGGCAATCGAGAAAATGAAGCCATACTCGCCCGCTTCGAGCGGCTTGGTAACGTCCACTTGATATACGCCCGGACGCACCATCTGGTGCAGGAATGGCAAACGATCTTTGTCCATTACGCCAGTTTTCGATCCTGCAATGTTCATGCTGCCAACGCGCGCCTCGCGTCGACCAGTCTTCTTCTGCATTCTTATGAGCGTGAATTCAGACGGGGAGGTTACTATGGTGTTCATGCCGCTAGCCCAAGTGGCCGATGAACTGGCATTTGTGGCTTCATCAAAGAAGAAGAAAAATCGAGGACTCGCTGATCCTTCAACCCGGGCGCTTTCATTCTGGATCGTTACCTTGATACTGGCCGACGCAATGCCTCCGGTCAGCGCATATCCAAGAATGCCGCCCGTTTTTGCCTGATTGGAGACAGTTGGATCAATGCGATTCATTTTAGCGTCAGAGCCCGTTCCCGTCAGCAGGTATACCCCCGGCGGGTGAGGGATCGCAGGGTTGGGCGAGTCCATGGAGAAAGTTGGCACTGCGCTTGGCCGATTACTCAACATCGCTGCAATAACGGGAGAAGAGACACCCTCGGCCTTTAGTGCGATCATGTCTTCAGTCGTTAGATCGAAAATAGTACCTTCAGACTTAACCTTTGCAATAATCGCCTCGTCGCCGAGACCAACCTTCGTCAGTTCGATAATTGCAGATTTAGTCAAAGGCTCGGCGTGCACTGATTGAGCGCTAAAAAATAGGCACGATAAAACACAGAGAATTAGTTGGCGGCCATTCATACTTTTTCCCCTAATGGGCCATGAGACAGGTTCGATGCCTAAGTGTCAATGACGTGGGAAGATTAGTTTATCGCTGCATTTCCCGCGCCACTTCGCGCCAGCCGATATCGCGTCGGCAGAAGCCTTCGGGAAAATCGATGGCGTCGACGCCTGCATAGGCCCGCGCCTGCGCTTCGCTGACGCTGCTCCCGCGCGCTGTCACATTCAGCACGCGGCCGCCATTGGCAACGAGCGCGCCGTCCACCACCGCAGTGCCCGCGTGAAACACC
>JANLSP010000419.1:0-2108 GCA_031362485.1 Novosphingobium sp. | reverse complement strand
CCTCCGATCAGCTCCACGACATCGTCGCAAACGAAGTCGGCACCGCCGATTTTGGCCCGCCCGACTATCTCTCCGGCCTTGAGGTCATGCTTCAGTCGATGGATTATGACCCGCATTTCCATGGGCAGGGCCGCCGCCTCGCCTGGGGACAGGTGGTCGGCGTGCTGCGCAGCCGGGCGCACGCGATTAAGTCGATGAGCGAAAACCCGGGCTTTGATTCGAGGCCGATCCTCGATCCGGTGGTGATAACCGGCGTACCGCGCACCGGCACCACGGCATTGCACCGGTTGATGAATGTTGATCCGCGCTTCCAGGGCCTGCAGACCTGGCTGATCGATGCGCCGATGCCGCGCCCGCCGGCGGAAAGCTGGGCTGAATATCCGCAATTTCGCAAGAGCCTCGCCGATCTCGAAGCGCACTATGCCGCCGCCCCCGAAGCACGCGCCGCGCACAACCGCGCCGCCGCCGAAGTCCACGAATGCTGCATGGTGCTGTGGCACAGCTTCAACAGCAACATCTGGGCCTGCGGTTCGTGGTCCTCGGCGACCTATGACGCCTGGCGGCAGAGCCAACCGGAAGATGCCGCTTATTCCTACTATTACAAATGCGTACAGCTGATCGGCAGCAATGAGCCCGAGAAGCGCTGGCTGCTCAAAAACCCCGGCCATATCGAACAGCTTGACCTGCTCTGGGCAATCTATCCGCAGGCCAGAATCATCCAGACCCACCGCGATCCGGCCAAGGCCGTGCCCTCACTGTGCTCGCTGCTGATGCACCTCCATCCAATCTACGAGGAAGGCCGCAGCGAACAGCGCGCGCACAATATGCTGGCGCGCGAGGCGGGCAAATGGGCGCAGGCCACGCGGCGCGCTGATGAGGCCCGCGTGCGCCATCCGGGTCAGACGCTCGACGTGGTGCACGGCGATTTCCACCGCGATCCGATGGCTGTTCTGGAGCGAATCTACGGCTTCATCGGCATGGAAATCGGCGATGACCTGCGCGCCGCCTTCGCCCGGCGCATCGCCGAAAAGCCCGAACTTGCGCACGGTGTCCACCGCTATGACATCGCTGACTTCGGCATGAGCGAGGCGCGCGTGCGCGAGCAGTTCGGCGATTATGTTCAGCGATACGATTTGTTGGAGAAGTGCTCATGAAAGCCGCCATCTACCCCGGCCACGGCAAGCCCGTCACGATTGAGACCCTGCCCGATCCCGAGCCGGGTCCGGGCGAAGTTGTGATCAAGATCGCGCGCTGCGGCATCTGCGGAACGGACATCTCCTTCACCAAGGGCGGCGTCTTTGATTTCGGAGAAAACGCGCAGTTCGGCCATGAATATGCTGGCGAAATCGTCGCCACCGGCAGCGGGGTCAGCCGCTTCAGGACGGGCGAGCGGGTTGCCGTTCTGCCTTCGGTGGCCTGCGGCGAATGTTCGTCATGCCGAAGCCACGGCAACAACGTGCTGTGCCAGGCAAGCCCGGGCCCCGGCATGCTGGGCTTCGCCGAATTTGCGAAGATTTCCGCAAGCGTCCTCACGCCTCTGCCCCAGACGCTCTCGATGGCCGATGGCGCGTTGATCGAGCCGATGACGATCAGCCTCTATGGCACCAAGTTCGCCAACATCCAGCCGGGAGAACGCGTGCTGGTGCTCGGCGGCGGCTCCGTCGCGCTTTACGCCATCTACTGGGCACGGCGGCTGGGGGCTGGCAAGATCGTCGCAATGTCGCGCTCCGATCGGCGCAAGGCGCTGTGCCTCGAAATGGGCGCGGATGCCTTCGTTACATTCGGCGACAGTGAAGTGGGCGAAGTGATCGCCCTCGAGCAGCTGCGCCCGCTCGGAAATGGAATCCGGATTCTGTGTTGTGAAACGCAACACCGAGGGCAAGCGGTTGATAGCCCTGCCGATGTTCCGTTTGCCGAAGCGGCGCTGCGGCGGCTGCCAAAGAAGTAGCGGCAGTCTCCTTCGGCCTGAGCAAAATGCGGAATAGCCTTGCGGGCATGAACCAACCGTTCACTGCCCACCCGTGGCACGGCATTCTTCCGGGCGGGCCTGAGATATTCATCTGCTACATCGAGATGGTCCCCACCGATGCGGTGAAGTACGAGCTGGA
>JANLSP010000550.1:0-1527 GCA_031362485.1 Novosphingobium sp. | reverse complement strand
CTCGCCGACCGGCTGCGGCCGCAATCGCTCGGCGAAGTTATCGGCCAGGAACATCTGACCGGCCCGGAAGGCGCAATCGGGCGGATGGTCGCGGCGGGGAAGCTTTCCTCGATGATCCTGTGGGGCCCGCCCGGCACCGGCAAGACCAGCATCGCCCGATTGCTTGCGGATGCGGTGGGGATGCGCTTTGCGGCGATCAGCGCAGTGTTCTCGGGCGTCGCCGATCTCAAGAAGGCCTTTGCCGAAGCGGATGTTGCAGCGCGGGCGGGCAAGCGCACCTTGCTCTTCGTCGACGAGATTCACCGCTTCAACCGCGCCCAGCAGGACGGTTTTCTGCCCTTCGTCGAGAAGGGCACAGTCACTCTCGTCGGCGCGACCACCGAAAACCCCAGCTTCGAGCTCAACGCCGCGCTGCTCAGCCGCGCGGCGTTGTTGATCCTCCACCGGCTCGATGCAGCGGCGCTGTCGGTGTTGCTGGCGCGGGCCGAACAGATCGAGGGCATGCCCCTCCCCCTCACCCCCGAAGCACGCGCGGCGCTGGTCGCTTCGGCGGACGGCGACGGTCGCTTCCTGCTCAATCAGGTCGAAACGCTCTATGCTGCCAATATCCCCGCACCGCTCGATCCCGCCGCGCTCGGCAAATTCCTCCAGCGCCGCGTCGCCGCCTATGACAAGGACCGCGACGGGCATTACAATCTGATTTCGGCGCTGCACAAAAGCCTGCGCGGCAGCGATCCGCAGTCCGCGCTCTATTACCTCGCGCGGATGCTGACGGCGGGCGAGGAGCCGCTCTATGTGCTGCGGCGACTGGTTCGCTTCGCCAGCGAAGACATCGGCATGGCCGACCCGCAGGCGCTGGCCCAGTGCCTCGCCGCCAGGGATGCCTATCAGTTCCTCGGCAGCCCCGAGGGCGAACTCGCCATCGTCCAGGCCTGCCTCTACCTCGCCACCGCGCCCAAATCGAATGCCGCCTATACCGCGCAAAAGGCGGCGTGGAAGAGCGCGAAGGAAACCGGCTCGCTCAGCCCGCCTGCGCATATTCTAAACGCGCCGACCAAGCTGATGAAAGACATCGGTTATGGATCGGGCTATGCCTATGACCACGAGGCCGAGGGCGGCTTTTCCGGCGCGAACTATTGGCCGGACGGTATGGCTGCCCAGACCTATTATCGCCCGGTCGAACGCGGCTTCGAACGGCAGGTGATCGAGCGGCTGGCCTATTGGCAACGATTGCGCGACAAGCAATCGGCAGGAGAGTGATATGCGGGGGCTTTGTGTTCCTTTAATGCAGACACTGGGACTGCTCCTGGCCTCACCTGTTCAGGCTGCCGAACCTCCGCCTGTCCGCCCCGCCCGCGCAACCGGGATCGTGCCCTCGATCGCGCAGTGCCCCAGGCTAACCGCCGAGGAGACTGCCGACCGTGCGCGGAAAACTGCGCTGACAATCCCGGCCCAGTTCCGCATGATCGCCCGCGCCAATGTCAATCATATCGCCGTCGCCACGCTTTCCGGCGGCACCATCTGCGT
>JANLSP010000412.1:0-2410 GCA_031362485.1 Novosphingobium sp. | reverse complement strand
AAATGGGGCTTTGATGCCTTGCGCGTAAGATCAAGCAACGGCTTAATTTAAGGAGCAAGATCACAAGACATCTTTGAAAGAGGAACCACGCCAATGGCCAGCCAGGCTGACTCCAGGTCCCCGCCCACCAAGCAACCCGGTGGCTTCCAGCCAGCGGCCTATCGCAAACTCGAACTGCTGCCCGATCCGCCAAAAGCACGACGCTATTTCACCGTGCTGTCGGTCGACGATCACCTGGTCGAGCCGCCGCACATGTTCGAGGGACGTCTGCCATCGCGGTTGCAGGGTCTGGCTCCGCGCATCGTCGAATCACCGGACGGCTCGCAGGCCTGGGTCTGGGAGCAATCGGTCTATCCGCAAGTTGCGCTGTGTGCCGTGGTCGGGCGACCCAAGGAGCGCTGGGGCTGGGAAGCCACGCGCTTCGACGACACGCGCGCGGGATGCTATGACGTCAAGGAACGCATTCGCGACATGGACATCGATGGCATCCAGGCACAGGTCAACTTCCCCTCTTTCATGCCCGGTCTCGGCGGCTCGAATTTTACTTTGCACACCAAAAATGCCGAACTCGGCCAGGCATGCGTGCGGGCGTGGAACGACTGGTTCTTCGAGGAGTGGTATGCGCCCCATCCCGACCGTTTCATCCCCAGCGGGCTGGTATGGATCGGCGATCCTGAAATTGCCGCAGCCGAAGTCCGGCGCAATGCCGTTCGTGGATTTCGCTCGATCAGTTTTCCCTGTTCGCCTTCGCAGCAAGGATTTCCCACGCTGCGCAGCGGCCATTGGGATCCGTTGCTGCGCGCCTGCGAGGAGACCGAAACAGTCATCAACCTGCATGTCGGTTCAGACGACTGGAGCGCCTCGCCTCCGGGGGCCTCGATTGAAGTCGGCGCAATCTGCTTCCCACTTGCCGCCTACCGCACAGCGGCGGACTGGCTATGGTCCGGCGCGCCGTTGCGCTTCCCGGGCTTGAAAATCGCGATGTCCGAAGGGGGAATTGCCTGGGTTCCGATGCTTATGGACCGGCTGGCTTATGTGCTGGATCATTCGGCGGCAATGCCCGAAGATCAATGGCGCAACGCGGCCATCCATCCGGTTGAAGTGCTGCAGCGCAACTTTCACTTCTGCGCCATCGAATTCGGATCGGGCATGGAACTACGCGATCGCATTGGGACAGACCGGATCATGGTTGAATCCGATTATCCCCATGCCGATTCTTCCTGGCCAAATACACAAGAGACTCTGCGCGACGCCTTGCGCGACGTGCCACCCGACGATGTCCGCAAGATTACCTGGGCAAACGCTGCGCGGCTCTATCGGTTTGATGTACCCCGATCGGTGATAGATTCCGCCGAGATACACAGTTAGCCAATCATTATTCGGCCATCGCGCTTTCTCTTGCCCCCGTCGCCGGCCACGCTAGGATAAGCGCGGCTGAAGAGGGGCTTGAGCATGTTCGAAACACTGTTTTTTCTGCTGGTCGTGGTATTCGTCTTCCTGCTGATGGGCGTTCGCGTGGTGCGCCAGGGCTTTGTCTATACCATTGAACGGCTGGGCAAATATACACTGGCGGCGCAGCCGGGCCTGCATGTCATCATCCCGTTCATCGACCGGGTTGGCCACAAGGTCAATGTGATGGAGCAAGTGCTCGATATTCCGGGGCAGGAAATCATCACCAAAGACAACGCCATGGTCGGCGTTGACGCAGTAGTGTTCTTCCAGGTGCTCGATGCGGGCAAGGCAGCCTACGAAGTCTCCAACCTCTATGTCGCGATCATGCAACTGACCACGACCAACCTGCGCACGGTGATGGGCTCGATGGATCTCGACGAAACGCTGTCCAAGCGCGACGAGATCAATGCCAAGCTGCTGCTGGTAATCGACCATGCAACCTCACCATGGGGCGTCAAGATCACCCGTATCGAGATCAAGGACATCCGCCCGCCGGCTGACATTTCGAACGCGATGGCCCGCCAGATGAAGGCCGAGCGCGAAAAGCGTGCCCAGATCCTTGAAGCGGAAGGCAGCCGTGCGTCGGAGATCCTGCGCGCGGAGGGTGAAAAGCAGGGGCAGATCCTTCAGGCCGAAGGTCGCCGCGAAGCCGCATTCCGCGACGCCGAAGCCCGCGAGCGCGAGGCCGAAGCTGAAGCCAAGGCGACCATCATGGTCTCCGACGCTATCGCCAAGTCGGGCACACAGGCGCTCAATTATTTCGTGGCGCAGAAATACACCGACGCCATCAGCCAGTTCGCCACTTCGCCCAACGCCAAGACCATCCTGTTCCCGGTCGAAGCCACGCAGCTGATCGGCTCCTTGGGCGGCATCGGCGAACTGGTGCGCGATGCGATTGGCGACAAGAAGGTCTGAGCGCGATGGAAAATCTCGAACCACACTACGTCTGGCTTGCCTT
>JANLSP010000395.1:0-2685 GCA_031362485.1 Novosphingobium sp. | reverse complement strand
GGGCCAGCGCGTCGCGGCCAATGCCGGCAATGTCGCCCACGGTCTTGAGGCCCAGCCGACGCAGCAACACCACGGTTTCGCCATCAAGCCGCAGCGCGGCGATGGGGAGTTCGTCAAGAATCCCCCGCTCATCCTGAGCCTGTTGAAGGACGGGATGCAGGATCGCGCTTTCCGCTCCATAGTGGGCAAGCGCCCAGGCCGCCCCGGCGGTCGGCGCAATGGCAAACCGCGCGATCAGCCCGCGCGCGGCGAGCAGGGCGCGGACATCGGCCAGCAGGGCTGCTTCGCCGCCGTACAGATGGCCCACGCCGGTGACATCGACGATCAGGCCATCAGGCGGATCAAGCGCCGACCACGGCCCCCAGCGCTGCGCCCATACCGCCAGCTTCTCGAGGAAGGCGAGATCGCCTGCCGGATCGCTGGGCGCAGTGGCGAGACTCGGGCAGAGCGCACGGGCATCGGCCAGCATCATGCCGGGCCGTGCACCGACCTCCAGCCCGGCGGCATTGGCAGCGGCAATGCGCGGCCCGTGCGCGGTCTCGGCGATCAGCGCGAGCGGGTGGGCACCGGCAACTTCGCCTTCAGCGAGGTGCCAGCGATCAATCGCAAGGCGCGCGAACCAGATGGCGAGGATGCGGCGGGAGGGAAACGGAGACATGGGGGCGGCTCAGCCACAATCCCTCTCCCCTTGAGGGGAGAGGATGGCGCAGCTTGCCGCTGTAGCGGCTAGCGAAGCCTGGAGAGGGGTGCGCGACGCCGCGAGGGCAGAGCACCCCTCTCCAACTGCGGCTAGGCCCCTGCGTGGCCAAGCCTGCGTATCCTCTCCCCTCAAGGGGAGAGGGAAAGTCCCCCCATCCTCACCCAGCAGCCATTCCCCCGGCGGATGCCCCCGCGCGCGGAACAGTTCGGCCTGCCAGGTGGGCGCGCCGGGCGCGCGGGCGTTCCAGCGCGGTGGCGCAGATGGCGCAGACCGGGCCTGCCAGCGCATCCGGGCGGAGGAAAGATCGCGCGCGGAATCGAGCCGCACCAGCAACAAGGGCACGCCGTGCTTTTCAGCCACGAGGCTGAGCCGGCGCGAGGCCGTGAGCGACAAGGCCCGGGGGTTGCCCACGATCTCGCCGATCACAAACGCCAGATCGCGGCAGCGCAGCGCCTCTTCCAGCGCAAACAGCGCGTCTTCGGGGCTTTTCGTGGCGACATGGATCAGCCGGTGGCGCAAGGCTGGCGGCAGGCCGGGGCGATAGGGCCGCCCGGTGAGCCGCAGCGCGGCCTTGTCCTGCACCCACAGCCAGGGGCGATCCCCCCCTTCCCCGATGCCATCCTGCGCCAGCGCCAAGGCCATCGCCGCGCCGGTCGCCTCAGCGCCCGAGGCGAAAATCTCGGTATGGCGCGGCGCACGGCTGCCCGGCTGCCAGGGAGCGGGCCTGGCGACAGGCAGGGTGCAGTGGACATCGGAGGGCGAGAGAATCATGCGAGTAGCC
This sequence comes from Novosphingobium sp., assembly GCA_031362485.1. Taxonomy (GTDB): domain Bacteria; phylum Pseudomonadota; class Alphaproteobacteria; order Sphingomonadales; family Sphingomonadaceae; genus Novosphingobium. The sequence continues at coordinate 1,204 of JANLSP010000395.1, read as the reverse complement.
TCATTTGTTGCCATTATGTTCTATTTATTCGGCAAGGCAAGAGGAACCAATGCCCTGCACGACAGTTCTATCGTGACACCCAGCAGGAGTATTATAATGAACTACGATCAGGGCGACCCAGCCGAACTGCGTGAAAAATTCTGGCATGCGATGACGCAATCGTCCGTCGTCATGCTCCAGCTTGATCACGATCCGGAAAGCGCCGCGCCGATGACCGCGCAACTCGACAAGGATGCCGATTCGGCGATCTGGTTCTTCACCAGCCGCAGCAACCGCTTTGCCGCCAAGGGGCCTGCGGTCGCCACATTCCAGTCGAAGGGACACGACGTTTTTAGCCGATTTTCAGGCGTGCTCAGCGAAGAGACCAGCCGCGAACGGCTCGACAAACAGTGGAATAACTTCGTCGAAGCCTGGTTCCCCGGCGGCAAAGACGATCCCGACCTGCTGATGCTGCGCATGGACCTGGGCGAAGCCTCCATCTGGGCCGGCGAACTGGGTGTGATCAACACCGCCCGGATGATGCTCGGCATGGACGTCACCGACAAGATCAAGGGCGGCTACGCCGAGATCACTCTCTAAGCAACCCTGCCGGCCGGGCGCAGTCTAATCCAGCGAGGCGCCCGGCAACGGCGGAACCGGCTGGGGCGGGATGCCCGCATCGTCCTCATGCACCTCGACCAGCCCCCGCCCGACATGGCTGTGGTGGCGGCTGTAGGCGAAGTAGACCACCAGGCCGATCACCGCCCAGCCCGCGAACAGCGCCAGCGTGTAGCCCGAGAGGCTGAAAAACAGATAGATGCAGCCGACGATTGCCAGGGGAGCCACCACCATCACCGCCGGCGTGCGGAACGGGCGGTGGCGTGTCGGATCGGTCTTGCGCAGCAGCATGACCGCAATTGCCACCATGGCAAATGCGAACAAGGTGCCCGAGTTGGAAATATCCGCCAGCGCACCCACCGGGAACAGCGCCGCGAAAATCGCGACGAAAATGCCGGTGACAATGGTGACGACATGCGGGGTGTGATACTTGGGGTGAATGCGGCTGAACCGCTCGGGCAGCAGACCGTCACGGCTCATCACGAAGAAAATGCGGGTCTGGCCGAACATCATCATCAACACCACCGAGGGCAGCGCAAGACCAGCCGCCAGCCCGATAAGATTGCCGATCTGCACCCAGCCGATTTCACGCATGGTCCAGGCAAGC
>JANLSP010000380.1:0-5738 GCA_031362485.1 Novosphingobium sp. | reverse complement strand
ACCAGCTGATACGGCTGGAGGACGTAGCTGCGAATCTGGTGGCCCCAGCCAATATCGGTCTTGGCGGCATATTCACCCGATGCTTCGGCCTCACGCTTGGCAAGCTCCGCCTCATAAAGCCGGGCTTTCAGCATGTTCATGGCCGTGGCCTTGTTCTTGTGCTGCGACCGGTCGATCTGGCTGGCGACGATTATTCCGCTGGGAACGTGGGTGATGCGAACAGCCGAATCGGTAGTGTTGATGTGCTGCCCGCCGGCGCCCGAAGCACGATAGGTATCGATCTTGAGGTCGGCCGGGTTGATTTCAATATCTATGTCATCGTCGATCACAGGATAGACCCAGACGCTGGAAAAGCTGGTGTGGCGGCGCGCCGACGAATCGTAGGGACTGATGCGGACCAGGCGGTGCACGCCGCTTTCGGTCTTGGCATAGCCATAGGCATTCTCTCCCTTGATCAACAGCGTACAGCTCTTGATCCCGGCCTGCTCGCCTGAGTGATGTTCGACCAGTTCGACCTTGAAACCGCGGCGCTCGGCCCAGCGCGAATACATCCGTTGGAGCATTTCTGCCCAGTCCTGGCTTTCGGTGCCGCCTGCCCCGGCGTGAACTTCGAGATAGGCGTCATTGGCATCGGCCTCGCCTGCGAGCAGCGCCTCGACTTTGTCTGCATCGGCGCGGGCGGCCAGCGCGGCGAGCGCGGCGAGGCCTTCCTGCACCGTCGCATCGTCATCTTCGGCCTCGCCCAACTCGACATATTCGACCGCGTTGGCCATTTCGGCAGAGATCGTCGTGACGGCGCCGATCGACGCCTCAAGTCGCCGCCGTTCGCGCATGACCGCTTCGGCGTCCTTGGGATTGTCCCACAGCTTCGGGTCCTCGACCCGGGCGTTGAGTTCGTCAAAGCGCCGCAGCGCACGGTCCCAGTCAAGGAACTTGCGCACCAGGGCCAGCGCGGCTTCAATGCGGTCGATGTGGGCCTGCCCTTCGGCACGCATGGCAAAGTAACTCCGTGGCTTAGGCGGATCGCTTAGCGCACGCGGCGCGATTGTAAAGATTGGCGCTAGCGCGCGCGGCGCAGCGCCTTCACCGCATCCAGCGTCAGGCGCACATGATCGCGATAATCGAGATTGGAATGGACAAACCGGATCCGGCCATTCGATCCGATAACATAGCTGGTCCGGCTGGACAGGCCTTGCATCTGCGCCGCGCGGGCCGCCATTTCGGGCGGCAGTTGAATCGCCACATCATAGGCGCGGATGATCGCCGGAGTGGCAATCGCAACGGCAAACTTGCTGCGGCATTCCTCGGTTGAAAAGCGCTGGAGCGTGGGCAGATCATCGTTCGACATGCCGACCACGCTGGCCCCGGCGGCGGCGAACTGGTCATGCGCCTCGGCAAAGGCACGCGCTTCGAGCGTGCAACCCTGGGTAAAAGCCTTCGGGTAGAAATATAGCACCACCGGCCCGCGCCGCAGTGCGCTACGCAGGTTGAAGGTGAACGGCTTGCCATCCAGCGCGCCTTGCGTGGCGAACGTGGGGGCAGCGGTGCCCAGCGGCAAAGCGGCCTGTGTGGTGGCAGGAACGAGCGATGCCGCAAGCGCGACGATGACGATGAGTTTTTTCATGTAAGCAATCTGCGCCAGTCGTTCGTTTGAGTCCACACCTCGTTATGGCTGGGCCAGCGCCGCGCTTTCGCGCGCGCAATTTGGCAGCACCAGTTGCGCCCGGTTCGCCTCGATCTCGGCTCGCGCTGCCTCGACATCGGCACGGAACGCCGGCTCGGCATGAAGCCGCGCAAAAACCGCAGTTGATACCACCCTGCCCTCCTCGACATCGCTGAGCCAGTGGACGTTGCACACGCGCCTGCTGTCGCCGAACGCGCGCCCCCGCGCCACCAGTTGCGCGGAGCGAACCGGCACCAGTTCGGCCAGAATCAGGCCCCAGCCATAGCCGATGGCGCTGTGGCCCGACGGATAGGAGCCGTCGCTGCGCAGCAGCGCCTCATCTTTCGGGGTGCAGACTGGCTGGTTGTTGACCATGAAAGGACGCGGGCGCTGGTATTTGCGCTTGCTGGGATAGACCGCCATGGCCAGATCCGGCCCGGACTTGCGCAGTAGCGCAGCAAGCTTTGGCAGCTTGGCCGGGTCAAGGGTGAAGCCTGCCGCGCAGGAAAAAATGCCGATTGTGTTCGGCGAGAACAGGTCCGCATCAATCGCCGCTTGATCCCAGCGCGCCGTTCCGCGCAGCGCCAGCGCCGCATTGGCCGCCTCAATATCGCGCGCTTCCATAGCAGAGCCCGGAGCAGGCGGCGGTGGATTGAGTAACAGGCTGTCCGGCGCGCTGCCGCGCGGCAGATAGCCTCCTGCCATCAGGCTCGCGCCGCGCTGCGCCAGGGCATCGTTGGTTTTGGCAGCCGGCGTTTCGTTGCTCGCGGCATTGGCGGCCATGCAGCCGGAAAGCGACAGCGCGGCAATGGCGATGATGGCTGCGCGCATCATCAGATCCCCTCGACCAGCATCGCCCGGTAAGGTGCAGCCTGTTGGCGGAACGGCACGCGCGACTGGTAGTCTTCGCTGTAATACCAGGCCCGCGCAGCGGCCATGTCGGGGAATTCGAGGACGACGATACCGTCTGCCGGCTCGCCTTCCAGATGTTCCATCGCGCCGTAGAGAGTGTGCACTTTCATGTCCGGATTGGGCGGTCCGGAACGATTGCCGGCCTGGTATCTGGCCATCGCCTCGGGATCGGTGACCGCACCCTCGCGGATGAAAATTGCATAAGCTGCCATGGGGATTCTCCTCTCGGTGCGGTCAATGCCGCGAAAGGCCGGGCGCTGCAACCGGCCTTACGCTACCCCGCGCACATAGGCGTCGATGGTCCCAGCACAGCCGATCTTGTCGTCGCCCTGCAGGTCGGCATACCGGGCGATGTTGTCGCGGATGCTGGGTCCTTTGTGGCTGCATCCGCCGGGGTTGTAGTCAATCGAAATCCGGTCGCCGGTGATCACTCCGCCCCAGCGCCCGTCGAGCGAGAGGTCGAAGAAAGCGGCGCGGCCCTCGATCTCGCCGCCGTTCAGGTCATAGGGCAGCAGCTTGTCGCCGTCCTTGTCGAGGATCATCGGTATAATCCAGGGCGGAACGTGATAACGCCCGCATTCGCGGCATTTGGGCATGCCCGAATTGAGCTCCTGCATCGAATAGTTCTGGAAATTACGGTCGCGCGGGATGTTGAACGTTTCGTGGACAAACTGTTGATAATCATCAGGCAGAAGCGCGCGCTTGAGCCCGCCGCCGACATAGATGCAGTTGTCGGGATGGAAGTCCTTGGCGGAATAGCCCAGATCGCGAACCGCTTTGGCGACCGCATACAAGCCCGACCACAGACCGGAGACCATCAACTTCTTGTCGCGGTTGGCGATGCATTCCTCGGCTGCGAGGATGATCGCCTTGTCGAGCACATCCTGCCGTCCCACCGAGGTCGCCTCGAAATCCGCGATCTCCTGCGGGGTTGCGGTGCCGTCGCTGATCTTTTTGCGCATCACGACCATCTTGGTCAGCGTACCCACGGTAATTGGCGGAACGGGATAATTGAACCGCGGCCACTCAGGATTGGCGAAGGCCTCGCGCTGTGCCTCGCCGATGGTCAGGTTCTTGGGCACCGATGCCACCGGCGCGGTGCCGATCATCTTGCGGTCTTGCGCGGGTACGACTCCCGATCCCCAGGAGAACACACCCACTGTGTCGATCTTTGACCAGTCCATATCCTTCTGGCTGGCGATCAACATTGCGGACTTGCCAGTGGTGCCCGAGGAGCAGGAAATGAAATAGCCCCTGGCTGCGAGCCGTTCGATCCAGTCATCGATATCGGCAATGCCCTCCAGATCGACGCCTTCGATGGGATAAGGTGAAACGGTGCCCAGCCATTTGGTCAGTCGATCCCACCGCTTGTCCATCAGGAAGCCTTCCGGATAGCTCTTGGAGGCCGTATGCGGGAACAGCAGCGGGACCATATCCTCGAGACTGCGGATGTCGCTGGCGCCTGCTTCCTCGGCGCGATATCCAAGCAGCTTCAGGCATTCCTTGCGTTCTTGGAAGCGCTCGTTCAGCGCAGCGATCTGGGTTTCGCGAACTTCGGACGCGACATAGTTGAACCGTTCCTCAGCCCGCACCATGCCGGTCAACTTGTCAGCAGCTGTGCCCATAATATCCTCCTTGCCGAATCACCGGCCTGCATTTAATAGCACCTTCTACGTTTCATTACGCGCCGGATCGGCTGGGATGCAAGCGCCTAGTTGGCAGGGGACACTCGATGGACAAGACGACCTCCCTGCCCCGCCCCTCCGAGCGTGCCCGCGCCGGCAGGCCGACGCGCGAGCAGGCTGAAGCGCGCCAAAGCGAGTTAATGGAAGCCGCGCTCGATCACTTTCTCGACAAGGGTTATGAAAACGCGACGATTGAGGCCATCGCCGCGCAAGTCGGCATGACCAAGCGCACGGTCTATGCACGCTATCCCGAAAAGGCCGCGCTGTTCCACGCCGCTGTCCTTCGTGCGATTGAGCGCCATTCAATTTCCGAGGAGCGCATCGCGGCGACAGATTGCGGCGATCTGGAGCAGACCTTGCGCAACATCGCCCGTCTGCGCATCGATCTGGTCGCCTCGCCACAGGGGATGAAGTTGCAAAGGATCATCAACACCGAAAGCTATCGCTTCCCGGCGATTTTTCAGGAAAACTACGAGATCGGCGCATTGCCGACGATCAAGTTTCTGGGCCGGCTGCTAAAGCGCGAGACCCAGGCGGGGCGCCTGGCGATCACCGAGCCGGCTATGGCGGCGAACCTGTTCATGAGCATGGCGGTCAGCGGTCCGGTTCGCGTGCTTGTCGCGGGGCAAGACCTGCCTGCACATGAAATTGATGAACGCATTGCCTTTGCCGTTCGCCTGTTTCTTAATGGCGCAAGACCGCGATGAACGCGCTGTCACCGGGAGAGGCGAATTGACCTATTTGCGCGAGTTCGTCAGCCATTGGCCCAATCTGCTCGGCGCGGCGCTGGGCCTCGCTTTCGGCACGGCGTTCAATCACTACATGATGAACCTGTTCGGCCCGGCGCTTATTGCGGAATTTGGCTGGAGCAAGGCGCAATATGCGCTGGTCGGCGCGCTCGGGCTCGCCGGTCTGATCTTTACACCTGTGGCGGGCCACATTGCTGACCGCTTCGGCGCGCGCAATGCTGCGATAGTCGGCTTCACCGTCTTGCCGATCGCCTATCTCATGCTCAGTTTCATGAGCGGCTCGATCTGGCAATTTTATGCCATCCTGCTGTTCAAGTACACCTTCGGCATTCTCACCGCGACCATGGTGTTCACGCGCGTCGTGGTCGAGCGATTCGACCGGGCGCGGGGACTTGCGCTTGCCTGCCTGCTGTCCAGCCCGCCGCTCGTCGGCGCGATCGGTGCGCCGCTGATAGGCGCAGTCATCGCTGACGAAGGCTGGCGCGTGGCCTATCGCGTAATGGCTCTGGTCGCGGGCATTGCCGGAATCGCCGCCGTGATGCTGGTTGCCCGCGGCAACAAGGATATGGCTGGTGGGCGCGTTGCACCGGCAAAGCTGGATTGGGTCAAAATCCGGGAGCTTTGCGCCAATCCGATCTTCCCGCTGCTGATGGCGGGCATGTTCCTGGTCAATTTTCCGCAGGTGCTGGTTTCATCGCAGATGTCCATCATGCTGATGGAAAGCGGCGC
>JANLSP010000363.1:0-8709 GCA_031362485.1 Novosphingobium sp. | reverse complement strand
TTCAAGGCTGATGGTGACGTCAGCCGGCAGCACGGCAATTAGGTCGCGCAATGGCAAGTCCCCCTCGCCTGGCACATCGCGGGCAAACATCGCGGTCTGCATGTAAGCCTCGTCCCAAGGCCCGAGGCGGCTGTCGGACAGCTGGACATAGCCGATCAGATCGGGATCGAGCGCCGCAATCTGGGCGACAGTGCCGCCGGTGCGAAACAGGTGCATGGTATCGAGCAGCAAGCGCGCCTTGCCCTTGCCGATGTGGCCGATCACTTCCAGCGCGGCCTCAAGGCTGGTGATGCCCGCCGGCGGAAAAAACTCGATGGTGAATATCAGCCCGCGCGCACCGGCCATTTCGGCCAGCACGGCAAGCTTGTCCTTCGCCATGTCAAGGTCGTCTTCCATGCAGATGGCGTTGACCCGCAAGGCGCCCAGCTCGGCAAACAGATCGAGATCGGCGGCGCAGGCGCGGATGTCCTCGTTCGCCGATGCGCGGAAGCCTTCTGCCAGCCCGATGCGCACGCCGGTATCGGCCATCGCCGCCTTCATCTCGCGGCGCAGCGCCGGATCATCGCGCAAGGACCATGGCGGATAAAACGCGTCCGGCAGGCCGAACATCGAGAGCGGCAGGCCTGATAGTCCGGTCGAGACTTCCGCGCAACCGAGCTCGCCCGCCAGCCGGACATATTCGACCGGCGGCATGCCCAGCAGAGTGAGCATCTCAAGGCCGAGGCGGTTCATCTTGCGCCCGCCAGCATCGCCTTGATCGCATCGGGAACTTGCGGATTGCCCCGGTCGCCAGCAGTGAATTCAGCGATCTTGCCGTGGATGAAGGCGTCAGGATTCTCCGCCCAGCGGCGCACGATGTCGAACACCACGGGGTCTGAGGGGATCAGGATCCTGCCATCCCGCATGCCGTCCGCCAGCACCCGCGCGACCTCTTCGGGCAACATCAGCGTTGTTTCCTTGCCTGGCGCTCGCAGCTCGCAGCCCTCGGTCCATTCGGTGCAGCTGTCCATTACCTGGGTCATCACCGGGCCGGGAATCAGGCACGAAACACGCACGCCCAAGGGCTCGCAGTAGACCGCGAGGTTCTGGCTCATCGAGATCACCGCCGCCTTGGCGGAACCATAGGGCACCCGGCTGGCGGCATAGGGAAACATGCCGGCAAAGCTCGCCGTGCTGACGATGTGGCCCTTCCCGCGCGCCAGGAACTTCGGCAGGAATTGCGAGACCCCGCGCGCGGCGGCGAAATAGTTGATCTCCATGATCCGCTGCCACTCGGTCAGTGGGATGTCCTCGGGATGCCCGTTGAGCATGCCGCCGACATTGTTCATGACGATATCAATGTCGCCCAGCGCCGCCTCGGCCGCGCCGGCAGCCGCCGCGACAGATTCGTCGGACATGACGTTAGCGGCAATCGCCACAGCGGTTCCGCCCGCAGCCTCGATTTCGGATACTGTCTCGCGCGCTGCTGCCTCAGCGAGATCAGCGACGGCTACCCGCGCGCCGCGCCGCGCCCATTCGAGCGCAATGCATCTACCGATGCCTTTGGCGCCACCGAAAATAAGCGCATTGGCGCCCGCAAAAGGCGCGTTTCTGTCCGTCATGGCATCCCGTCCCAACATTCAATTTGGCGCCGAACTTGGCCCGGATTGACGGGCGGGGCAACCCTTTGACGGACGGAGGCGCAGTGGCTAAATCCGCGCCATGGCCTTCAAATCGTTTCGCCCGCGCATGCGCGCCTTTCGCCGGATGCGCGGCGATCCGCCCGATCCCGGGTTCATTGCCGATCTCGAATTTCTCGAGAACCGCGACCTTGACCTGTCGATCCGTCTCGGCGCGATGCTGGCGTTCAATGCCCTGCTGATCACTATCGGCACCCATCCTATTTCAGCCAGCCCCGGCGCACCGCTCAGCCTTGACGCGGCCAGCCAGCCGGTGCTGACCATTGCCAGCATCGTCGCATTGATCCCGCTGGTCCTGTCGTCATTCTTTGTGCTGCGCGCGCTGCTGCTGGGCGAGGAGTTCGACAGCGATGGGCTTGAGGGCGATTCTGCACTGCGCCAGCGCCTGCTCGCCACATTCATCCACTCGATCGATGCACAGGCGCTCTACCTGCAGCGCGCCGTCTATGCGTCGCTGGCCGGGGGGATGACGACATTGCTGATCTGGATGGCGATCCTGATCGTCAAGATGACTTAGCTCGCGGCGGCGCGCGCCGCAAAGGAGCGGGCGTGAAGCTCCAACCTCCGGGCAACGGCCGGGCGACGAGATTGCCGATCGACGCGGTCTCACGCTTGACCAGCGCATCGAACAGCCGCGCCAGTGCGCCGCCGCGCGGCTTTGCTCCGTCAAGTTCGTGCACGATCATTGCGAGCACCCGCAAGGCAATTGCGCGCGGTGCTCGCGGGCGATAGGTAAGGCCCGGCCCATCGCGCGAGACACCTTCGCGAAATTCGCGCCTGGCTGCCCATTCCAATGCTGCGTCAGCATCGGCGAGGTTCGCTGCGCTGCCCGACAATGCCTCAATATCCAGCCAGTCAATTTGCTGCAGCGCCTTACGCAAGCGCACGCGGTCGAAGCGATCATCGCGGTTGCTGGGATCTTCGACTGCAACAATCCCGGCAGCGTCAACGACACTGGCCAGTTCACTGCGGCGCCAACCCAGTACCGGGCGCAGCATCAGGGCATCACTTCCCGGAACATGCCCACGCGGCCTTACACCAGCCAGACCCGCCACTCCGCTTGCCCGGTTCAGCCGGGCCAGCAGGGTTTCGGCCTGATCGTCGGCATGATGCGCGGTTGCCAGCGCACCGAGCCCGCGCTGTTCCAGCCAGTCCGCAAGCGCGCTGTAACGCGCCTCGCGCGCCTCGGACTGGAGATTGCCCAGGGCCAATGTGACCGTGAGCACGGCATGGGGAACCGCGAGGTTCTGGCACAGCTGCGCCACCATCGCCGCTTCCGCCGCACTCTCGGCGCGCAGTCCGTGATCCACGGTGGCAGCCTCGATCCGGCCCGGCAGTGCGCCGTGGGCGAGCAGCAGCATCGCCATGCTGTCCGATCCGCCTGAAACCGCGAGACCGAGCCGTGCAGACGGCTCGGCTCCTTCGGGCCAGATCGCAGCGAGGTCTGCCCGAAAAAGCTCGATCAGAGCAGGCGCGGGCGAGCTATCAATTGCATTTCACTCCGGCGCGCGTCGCATCATACTGCGCCTTCAGCCGCCCGCCCGCTTCGCGCGGGAAACTTGAGGCGAATTCGCTGAGAGCGATGCACGAACGGTTGGTGTCTCGCAGCTGGCGCATCGATTCGGCCAGATAAAGCAAGCTGTCGGGCGCGCGTTCGCCGGTTTTGTTGGAATTATAATTCTGCAGGAACCAGGCCGCAGCTTCGCGCGGTTTGCCGTCATCGAGATAGGCCCGACCGAGCAGATTGCGCGCGTAACTGACCTTGGTGTGGCGCGGATAGCGGTCGATCATCAGCTTGAGCTGCTGCTGCGCCTCGGGAAAGAATTTGGCCTCCCACAGCCGGAAGCCATAGGAATATTCATCATCGCCAGGATCCTGCGTCTGCGGCTTGGCAATGGCGCGGACCGCAGCGAGCCGCTGGGCGCTGGGGCCGGTTGCGGCAGGCGTCGGGCGCGGGCTCGGCGTCGCGGCTGGGCGCGGGGCCGATGCGCCGCGGGTCATCGCCGAGAGGTTGCTGTCCGGCGCCGCGGCAGTCGGAGTGGGTGTGGGCGCTGGGGTGGGCGCGGGCGCTGCGCTTGGGACCGCAGCAGGCGTCACCGTCGTAGCGGGCGTCGAATTCGCGGCGGCGGTTGTTGCCGCAGGGGCAGGGCTCGCGCTGTTAAGGCGCGCCTCAAGTTGCGCCAGCTTGTTGCCGTTTTCTTCGGCCAGGCCGGTCAATCGGCGAAGCTGGGCCTCGACGGATTCCATCCGAGTAGCAAGGTCGCCGACCGGACTGCTTGCGCCCGGTGCAGCCGCGCCGCTGGCAGCAGCGGGTGGCGAAACGATTTCCGGGCCGAAAACTCTACCGTCACCAGGGAAGACCTTGCGCTGGAGTGCGCGGATCTGCGCTTCCATGCTGCGGATCCGCGCTTCGGCGCCATTGTCCTGCGCTGCCAGTGGCATCGCGGGTCCCGCCAGAACCACCAGAATCGCCGAAAGGCTCGCCGCCCTAATCAGGCTGTTCTTGCCAAACATCATATTCATTGTCCTACCGCCCCACACTGCCTGAGCTCTGGCGCTGCTGTGTCGCATACCGCCCAAACCGGAGATGAACCGCTGCGCTGCTTGCCGCAGCCGTCGCCGCCTGTCGAGATTGGTCTACTGCGAAACGGTGGAAGATTGCGACGAGGCGGCCGGACCAGGCGAGGCCAAGGTCGCCGGAGCCGCAGCAGGCAAAGCTGGTGATGCCCCAACAGCCGCGCGCAAAACGGCAGGCGATTGCACCGATCGGGGCGCATCGCGCCGCATAATGCGCGGCGCGGCTGGGGCGGAGACCCCACCGGCTTCGCCCGGTGCGCCCGGCACCAGCGGCGCCGGGGCCTGATCGCGCGCCAGCAGTGCCGCTGCGCTGACCGGCACATCGCCAATCGTCATTTGCCGCTCGGCCAATTTGGCGACGATCTGGCCGCCAATTGCAATCTGCAGCGATTCTGGCCGGGCCGTCCGGATCATCGGGCCGTTGGCATCGGCGGGTACCGTATAGGTCTCACCAAGCGACATTTCCTTTTGCAGCAGCTGATTGCCGGCAGCGTCATAAAACCTGACCCAGATGCCCTGATCAAGCGCAGTAAAAACTACAGGTCCTTGTGCAGAGGGTGGCGGAACGACCGAAGCAACCGCCAAATTACCAGGGCTGGCGCTGGCGCTGATATCGGCGGCAATGTCGGGCAGCGGCATGGCGGGAGCATAAAAACTGCGCCAGAAAATTAGACCGGCCACCACAACCGCCAGTGCGCTAAGGCCCGCGATCCATGCGATCCGTGCAGCAGGAACCCGGGCCGGATCGCCCGGCTCGAAAGAGGAGGACTGGTACCGCGCTGCCAGAGGCTCCTGGCTATCGGCCTCCCCGCGCACCGCGTCGGCAATCTCATGTTCGTCGAGGCCAACCTCACGGGCATAACTTCGGGAAAATCCCACTGCGTAGGCACGGCTGGCCAAAGCCGTGAACTTGCCCGCTTCGATTGAAAGCAGGTGCCGCTCGGCAATGCGGGTGCGCGAGGAAATGTCGGCCAGCGTCAGGCCGGCCGCTTCCCGGGCCCTGCGCAGGCGCGCGCCCGCACTGTCGAGCGCAAGCTCTGATATTTCCTGATCGATCTCGCTCATGCCTGCCCAATGCTATCTTGTCGTTTTTGGCGAACCTGCGGCAAACAAGGCGAGCGTAACGACAAAGTCAACGCCACCGCGAAGAATAGTTGGTCCTTGCGATGCGCGGTGCCTTGTTGGCGATCAATCGAGCGCAATTCCGCGACTTTCCGCCCACTCGCCCAGCACCTTGCGCATATCGGCCGGAGGATTGGCCAGCCATCCGGCCATCGCGGCCCCGATTTCAGCGGTGTCGATCTTGCAGACAAGCTCCTTGATCGGCCCCACTGCAGCGGGTGTTATCGACAGTCGGCGGATTCCCAGCCCGATCAGGGCAAGAGCTTCAAGTTGGCGACCGCCCATCTCGCCACAAACCGTTACATCGACCGTTTGGCCATCAAGTGAAGTCAGTACCCTCCGCAAGAAGCGCAGAATTGACGGGCTCAGCCAATCATACCTCTCGGCCAGCTTGGGATTGGCGCGATCGGCGGCGAACAGGAACTGGGTGAGATCGTTGGTGCCGATAGACAGAAAAGAAAGGTGCGGCGCCAGCACGTCCAGCTGTTCGGCGAGGCTGGGCACCTCCAGCATTGCGCCATAGCGCACCGTATCGGGCAGCTGTTTCTTCTGCGATTTCAGCCAGGCGCGCTGCTTTTCGAACACGGCCTTTGCCGCAACGAATTCCCACGGTTCGGAGACCATGGGAAACATGACGTTGAGCGTCCGTCCCGCAGCGGCCTCCAGCAACGAGCGAGCCTGAACCTTGAGCAGGCCGTCGCGTTCAAGCGCGAGGCGCAGCGCGCGCCAGCCCATCGCCGGGTTTTCCTCGTTTACGCCGCCGTCATGGCGCAGGTAGGGCAGAACCTTGTCGCCGCCGATATCGACTGTGCGAAACACCACTGGCTTTTCCCCCGCTGCATCCAGCACATCACGATAGAGCCGCGTCTGCCGTTCGCGCGCGGGCAGCGATGCTGAAACCAGGAATTGGAATTCGGTGCGAAACAGGCCGATGCCATCCGCCCCCGTCATGGCGAGATTGGGCAGGTCATCGCGCAGACCGGCGTTGATCATCACTGAAATGCGCTGGCCATCGCGGGTGCGCGGTTCGACATCGCGCATTGCCGCAAAGGCTGCCTGGCGTTCTCGGCTCTTGGCGAAGCGCGCTTCAAACGCCTCGACCATGGCTGGCAGCGGACGCACCGTCGCCGTGCCCTGGGTTGCATCAAGCAGCAGCGAATCGCCGTCACGGACCATCATCCGCAGCCCCCGCACCCGGCCCAGCACCGGCACGCCCATGGCGCGCGCGACGATCACCACATGGGCAGTCAGCGCGCCTTCTTCCAGCAGCACGCCCTTCAGACGCCGCTTGTCATATTCCAGCAGTTCCGCCGGGCCCAAATTGCGGGCAATCAGGATCGTGTCGCCGCGCAGCCCCTGACTGGCAGCAGTGCCCAGCTGGCCCGAAACGGTGCGCAGAAGCCGGTTTGAGAGATCCTCCAGATCATGCATCCGATCGGCCAGCAGCGGGTCGTCGATCTGCCGCATGCGCATGCGGGTGCGCTGCTGCACGCGCTCAATCGCCGCCTCGGCGGTCAGACCGGAATCGATTGCTTCGTTGATGCGCCGCTTCCAGCCCTCATCGTAAGCGAACATCTTGTAGGTCTCGAGCACTTCATCATGCTCGCCGCCGACGCCGAATTCGGCCTGGCTGGCCATGCGGTCAATCTGCTCGCGCATGCGATCAAAGGCGCGGAACAACCGCTGGCGCTCGGCCTCGGTATCATCGGCCATGACATGTTCAATGGTCACGCGTGGCTGGTGGTATGCTGCAACGCCGCTGGCCAGGCCTTTGACGAGAGTGAGGCCAGTCAGCCGCTGCGGTCCATTGAGACTGGCAGAGAGGCCTCCTGCATCCTCCTCATCGACCAGGCCCGCATTATCGATTAGCTCGGAGAGAACCATCGCAACGGTCTGCAGAGTTTCGATTTCGACTTCTTCGTAGCGCCGGGGGTCGGCATGCTGGACGCAGAGCACCCCAACCGCGCGCTCGCGCCGCACAATCGGCACGCCGGCGAATGAATGAAAACGGTCTTCGCCGGTCTCCGGGCGATAGGAAAAGTCCGGGTGCGCTGCCGCTTCGGCAAGGTTAAGCGTCTCGACATTGTCGGCAATGGTGCCGACCAACCCTTCGCCGATGGCCATGCGGGTAATGTGCACCGCAGTTTGCTCCAGCCCCCGGGTGGCGAACAGTTCCAGCATGCCTTCGCGGCGCAGGTAGATCGAGCAGACTTCGCTATCGAGCCCTTGGCCGATGGCTTCGACCACCTGGTTCAGCTTGGCCTGGGCGTGAGTCCGCGACGCCATCACGTCGTGTAGGCGGGTCAGGATCACGCGGGATGCATTGGTCGCTGAAGTTGGCATGCGGATCGTCTAACCCAAAGCCGACGCTTTGGGAACGCGCGACCGCATGGCAAACTTGAACCGCACGTCTAAGGATCGCAACGCGCGCGTTTGCCTTAAAGTTCAGTTGTGGCGCAACTGCTCCTTAATTCGCAACTTCTGTTTCTTGAGTGCCTGGAGCATCGCAGTGTTTGGCATCGGGCGGCTCATTTCGTCTTCGATCTGGCGTTCAAGGCCGGCGTGCTTGAGCTGCAACGAACTTGTATGCGAACTATCCATTGACGGTTCTCCAATCAGGCGGCCAAACCTGCAGTCCGACTCGACTACAAACGGTCCGGCACGATTGTCATGACAGCACATTATCCCTAGGTTGCGAAACATCAAAATGCTGGAAAACGGTGGAATATGCTTTGGCTGCGCCGAGCCGCCGCACAGCGGTTTGCGGGGACAGTTTTTCGAGTGAAATGACCGGGGTGATCAGTGGGTAAAGTGGCGTGAGCGAAGAAGAAATGCGCAAGCGCCTCGAAGCGCTCCGGATCGAGCATCGCGACCTGGATGCCGCAATCGACGCGCTGACTGCGTCGGGTGCGACCGACCAGTTGCAGATTGCCCGGCTGAAGAAGCGCAAGCTGCGGCTGAAAGACCAGATCTCGCAGCTTGAGGACTATCTGATCCCCGACATTATCGCCTGAGTTTTTCCGCACGCACCTAGAAAGACCGTGCCGCTTTCGGACAGTTGGAAATCGCTGTGCGAAACCCGGGGCGGGACAGTTGCCCTCTAGGCAGACAGCGGCCTATCGCTTGGTCCTATGACGGCGACCGCCTCCATCAATCCGCGCATCCTCGATTCGCTTTATGGCGAAGCACTGGTGCTGTCTGACGAGGTTCGCGCCACCTTTGCCCTGTCCGGCCGCATCAGCCAATCTGGGCTCGACGAGGATCTGGCGCGCGTTGCGCTGTCCTGCGAGGCGCTGCGCACCACCTCTCGCATGATGCACGCGATTGCCTG
>JANLSP010000532.1:0-1549 GCA_031362485.1 Novosphingobium sp. | reverse complement strand
GTGGCGGGGTGGAAGGTGCCCGCGCCGACGCGCATGTCGTAAGGTTGCAGGATCAGGCAGCCGCGCGCGCTCCAGAAAGCGTGGAGGCGCAGGATCATCTCCTGAAAACTGAGTGGGCAAACGCTGTCAGACATGGCCGCGCCCTTTGGCGGATGGCGCGCGCAGGGTCAACTTTTCGGGTCAACTTTCGTTCATCCCTTGGCGAGAATTGCGCGCTATACGGCCCTGCATGAACCAGTTCTTCCGCCGCCTGACGCTCGCCGCCGCTGTCCTTGCTACCAGCCTTAGTGCCACTGCGCCGGCAACGCCGGTTCCGGCAAGCCCGCCCGGGCATCAAGTTGCCGGTTCTAGGGCAGCGCCCGTACGCCCCGCGATGTGGCAAGTGCGCGACGCTGATACGATCATTTATCTGTTCGGCACAGTCCATGCCCTGCCGCCGGGCGTCAACTGGATGCATGGCCCGGTCGCCGCCGCATTTGACGGTTCGCAGGAGCTTGTGACCGAGATTGTCGAGAGCGATTCGGCGGGCATGCAAGGCGCAGTTCTGGCCAAGGCGACGCTGCCGGCCGGAAAGTCGCTGCGCGCCATGCTGACACCGAAACAGCGCACTGCTTTCGAGGCGACGATGGCGGCCAATGGCCTGCCGCTGGCAACTTTTGACCGGTTCAAGCCATGGTATGCCGCAATGGTGCTTTCCACCCTGCCGGTGCTGCGCGATGGCTACAAGCCGGAAAATGGCGTCGAGACGCTGCTCGACGCCCGCGCCAAGGGGGCAAATCGACCGCATTCGGCGCTGGAAACTGCCGAGTACCAACTTGGCCTGTTCGATTCGCTACCGGAGGTGACGCAGCTGCGCTACCTCAATGAAGTGGTCACCGATCTGCCGAAAGCATGCGACGAGATGCGCCAGATGATCGAAGCCTGGAAGCACGGAGACGCCGAAACGCTTGCACGTCTGATGAACGAGGAAGATGACGCGCCCGAGCTGATGGAACTGCTGCTGCATGGCCGCAACCGCATCTGGGCCGAATGGATCAGGGCGCGGCTTGAACGCCCAGGCACAGTGTTCCTTGCGGTCGGCGCAGGGCATCTTGCCGGGACAGGCAGCGTTCAGCAGGTGCTTGCGGCCAAGGGCATTGCCACGACCCGCCTGCAATAGGCATAGAGCGCGCGTGACATCGCGCCTGATTACCCTGTTTCTCGCCCTTTCCGCGCTGGCTGGCTGCGCACCCGCGCCTGATCCTGCGCGCCCGGCATTCTGGCAAGTCACTGGCCCTGGTGGCGAACAGGCCTGGCTGCTGGGCACTATCCACGCTCTCCCTCGCCCCGCCACCTGGCGCTCGCCGGCCATCGACAAGGCGTTTGGGCAAGCGGACACCGTGGCGGTCGAAGTCGCCGGGCTAGCCGATGATCGCGCAACAGCGCAGGCTTACGCAAAGCTCAGCACCAGCGCGGGCCTGCCGCCGCTCGGGCGCCGTGCCGATCCCGCGCTTGGTCAGGCACTGGCCGCGCGGCTGAAAAAGGCCGGGCGCAGCGAAGCGGATCTCGC
>JANLSP010000205.1:0-6817 GCA_031362485.1 Novosphingobium sp. | reverse complement strand
CAGGCACTGTTCGGGCTGGATCGCCATCCCGGCTTTGGCCAGCCCGAACAGCCGCTGCTGCTCAAACTGACCTCGCCGGGCGGCAAGCCGGTTCAGACTACGCGCGATCTGCCCGGTTTCTGGCGCGGCTCGTGGCGTGATGTGGTGAAAGACATGAAAGGCCGCTATCCCCGGCACCGCTGGCCGGATGAGCCCTGGGCCGAAGACCCCAGCCTGAAGACCAAGAATGCTTTTGCGGCATCACGCAAATAACGCTCCGCCCCACAGGCGGGAGGGGAGTTGCCATGCGCACAACTTGCCGCTATGCGCCCCGCTTCCCATTCAGGCCGGTCGGAACCGGCTACAAAGAAAGAATGCGCCATGAAGCCCGAAGGCCATCCCGATTACCACATGATCTCGGTCCAGATGACCGATGGCACCGTTTTCCAGACCCGCTCCACATGGGGCAAGGAAGGCGATACGCTGGTGCTCGAAATCGATCCAACGTCGCACCCGGCCTGGACCGGCGGCACCCGCCAGCTCGATCAGGGCGGCCGCGTTGCGCAGTTCAACAAGCGTTTTGGTGGGCTCACCCTCAAGAAAAACTGAGGCTTGCCGGGCGGGGCAATCCCCGCCCTGGCCTTACATATCGGCGATCGAATCGATCAGTTGGTGCCAGCTGGCATGTCCCGCGGGCACTGGCCTGAGAAATTCGAGTCCCGCTGATTCGCCGCGCACCCAGCGCACGATGGCGTTCATCGCTTCGCTTGCGTTCAGTTCGACCGCGACGAAACTTCCCAGCCGCAGCCAGTCGGCCGGGCCATTGATGTTGCAGCCATGAATCGAAACGTTGGCGATGGTCATGCCGGCGCTGTCGCCGCGCGAGGACAGCACTGTCGCCTCAATTTCGACGATGGCGCGCGGTGCCCTGCGGCGGTTGGCCGTCAGATCATCGTCAGGCGCGCCAGTTTTCGCCAGATTTGTCGCCATCGACCGTTGCCCCCGATTTGCACCGCAATAAGGTTCTTTCCGGCATGGCAGGTTAGGGTCTGGTTAAAAGCTATTGCTGTGCGGCGTATTAACCAACAATGGACCTCACCCCCAGGGTCGCTCGCGGTACCAGCGGGTTATCACGTATTTGGTGCCCTTGCGCACAGGCAATCCGTGATGGAGTGTGACGGGATTGAGCGTGCCGTCGCCCAGCCGGTTGTTCCAGATCAGCAGCATCCCCTCGTCGGGCTGAAATGTGCGACCGATACGCTCGAAGCGCGTGCCCCCGCCGGCTGAAACGGCACCAAGATAGACCATGAAAGTCCAGCTACGCTGTCCGGCGACCGAGCAGTATTTCGCATAGTCAGCGCCGTCTGGTTCGAAATAGTCGGTGTGCGCCTTGAATTCCTGCCCCGGCGCATAGCGCTGGCCCTGCAATGGCTCGCCGTGTGCGGGATCAATGCCCGAAATCCACGCCAGTTTGGCGTCGACGGCGGCAACGAGGGGGTCGCCGTGGTCGAGATCGCAGGTCTCACTGGTTCGGAAGGCAAGGTCGCCATTGGCATCGGCAATTGTCGACGGGTGCCGCCGGGCATCAATGCGCTCGATCAGGCCGATGCATTCAAGCCGGGTGAGGAAATGGCGCAAGGTGAAAAGCTCAATCCCCTCATGCGGCAATCGGCGCATGCCGGGAAAGCCAAGCAGGTATTCGGAGGATGATTCGCCGGGGCTGCGCATGTCAGGCCGTTTAGGCCAGGCCAGCGCAGATTTCACTTCCCAATTGATGCCCGCTGTGCAAATGCCCGCTCCCGCATCGGGGTGCCTGCGCGCGCCGCTTTGCCTGCTGTTGTGGCGACCGTAGCTCAGTTGGTTAGAGCGCCGGTTTGTGGTACCGGAGGTCGTGGGTTCAAGACCCATCGGTCGCCCCAATTGCTTCCGTTTTCGTCAGCGCGCAGCAGGCACTTGCCCGGCGCGCCGCCGCCTGCCAAAGCCCGCCTTGTGACTTACGAAGCTCTCGATCAGTGGCAATTTGTTCTTGCGGCCTATGCCATCGGCGTGGCCGGAACACTGGCGCTGGTCGGCTGGAGCTGGTTTACCATGCGCCGCGCCGAGCGCCGACGTGACAAGTCGCGCGAAAAATGAGCTCTGCAACTCCCGGTCCGCTGAAACGCAAGCATCAAAGGATGGTGCTGATCGCGCTCGCCATGGCCGCGCTGATCGGCGCAGCCCTGCTCACCACCTGGGCGCTCCGCAACCAGGCGAGCTATTTCTATGTCCCGAGCGAACTGCTGGTCAGCCGGCCGGCGCCCGACCGCGACGTGCGGCTGGGCGGCATGGTCGAGCGTGGTTCGATCAAACCGCAGGCTGACCGGATTTCGATCGGCTTTGTGCTCGCCGATGGCAAGGCGCGGGTTCCGGTGCGCTTTACCGGCATTGTCCCCGATCTGTTTCAGGAAGGATCGGGCGCAGTGGCCGACGGGCGGCTGGGGGCCGATGGTACTTTCGTCGCCGAGCGGGTGCTGGCCAAGCACGATGAAAACTATGTACCGCGCGAAATGAAGGACATGACCCCGGTCGAAATGCGGCAAGTGGTCGCCGAGACCAAATGAGCCGTCCGGGCGGGCTGGCCGATGAGCGGCGCTTGCTGCGGTTGATTGCCCCGGCTGCGCTGGCGGCGCTGGTCGCAGCCATTGCGGGCCGACTGGACAGCGATAGTCCCGCCCTGTGGCTCGCCGGGCTTGGCAGCGCGGCGGCGCTGTGGCTGGTGCTGCGACATCCCCGGCCTGCCGGCACCCCTCCCGACCGGCCCGGCGCGCTCCACAGGACGGGAAGGGTGCTGCTGCTTGCGGGCCTCGCCTTGCTGCTCGCCGGCCTTGTGGCATCGCGCGGCGGCGAGCAGCAGGCGCGCATCGGTGCGCTGTGCGAAGGCCAGTCTGCGCAGATGGGCAACTGGAACCTCAAGCTGGAGCGCGTCACGCCGGTTGCGGGTGAGGGGTTCACAGCAATCGAGGCCAGCTTCCGCGCCAGCCGCGAACAGGGCTTGCCGATGCTGCTGGAGCCGCAATTGCGCAGCAGCTGGCTTCCGGGCGCTGCGCCCGATCCAGCAAGCCGGGTGGCGCTGTGGTCCGGTGATCTGGAGCTTGTGCTTTCGCGGTTCGATCCGGTGACGGGATGCCTTGCCATCACGGCCTCGTGGCTCCCGCTCGCCGGCGCGGCCCGCTCCGGCGGATGGCTGGCGGTGTTTGGTGCCTTGCTGATGGCAATGGTGGCGCTGAGTTCACTGCGCTGGCGGATCATCGCAGGCGAGCGGATTGCCATGCGGCGCGAGGAAAGACCGCTGCCGACAGGCCAGTCCACAGCCAAGGCAAGGCGCATCTGGCCACTGGTCGGCTTGTTACTGGCGCTTTGCCTTGCAGCCTGGCTGGCGTTCGGTAGCCCCGCCGGGCTGCTGCGCCCGGCAGCAAGTGTTGCAACACCCGCCTTCACGCGCGGCAGCACCCTCGTCGCCGCGCGCCAGTCGCTGCTCGATGGCCCCGCCAATACCAACCGCTGGATTGTTATCGCCGATGCCCTCGCGCGGCGAGGCCAATTCTCGAATGCGTCGGAACTGCTGCTCGGCGCGATCGAGGCCAATCCACGCGATCCCGATGGCTGGCTGGCACTGGGTGACGCGCTCTATGGCCATGCCGGTGGGCGGCTGACGCCCGCTGCCGTGCTCGCCTATGACCGCGCCGACCGGGCCGCGCTGGCGCGAGGCGCAATGCTGCCGCCAACAGGGCTTGCCATGGAGGCATCGGAGCGGGGCGAACTCGCGCAGATGTGGTGGCGCAGACACCTTTCGCGGCCTGCTGGCAGTGTTGCTTTGCGTGCCGCCATCACAGCACGGTTGAACTATTCCGCGCCTTGAGATTGCCCTGCGCCATCGCGCCTGATAAGCGCCGCTGCCTTGCCGGTCGCCTTGGCCGGCTCTAAGGCTCAGGCCTTGGTCTTCGGGGCGCAATGATGAGCGATTCGGTGCAATCTGATGCCCCCGCAGGCAACGGTGCTGCGGCAGCGAGCCCCACTGCGCATTCGGCGCACGGCCATGACAGTGGCGGCCTGCTGAAGCTGTCGCTCGGCGCAATCGGTGTCGTATTCGGCGATATCGGCACCAGCCCGCTCTATGCTTTTCGCGAAACCTTCGCCTCGCATCACGGCGCGCCGGGCATCCAGGTCGATCCCGTGCACATCCACGGTGTGCTCAGCCTCGTCTTCTGGTCGATGATGATGGTCGTCACCTTCAAATATGTGCTGACCATCATGAAGGCAGACAACAAGGGCGAGGGGGGCAGTCTGGCCCTGCTGGCGCTGATCAACCGCAAGAGCGAGAACGCCCGGTGGGCCGGGCCGTTCATCATGCTCGGTGTGTTTGCCACCGCGCTGTTCTATGGCGATTCGATGATCACCCCGGCCATGTCGGTGCTTTCGGCGACCGAAGGCCTGCAATACGTCCACCCCGGCTTCAAGACCTGGATCGTGCCGATAGCCATAGCCATCCTGATTGGTCTGTTTTCGATCCAGGCACGCGGCACGGACAAGGTCGGCAAGCTGTTCGGCCCGATCATGCTGGCCTATTTCGCCACCCTCGCGGCGCTGGGCATCTATCATATGGCGGAGATGCCGCAGATCATCATGGCGACTATCAATCCGCTCAATGCGCTGAACTTTTTCGCCACCGATGGCTTCCGGGCTTTCGTTGCACTGGGCAGCGTGGTTCTGGCAGTGACCGGTGCCGAAGCGCTCTATGCCGACATGGGCCACTTCGGCCGCAAGCCGATCGGCGTCAGCTGGCTGGCGTTCGTGCTGCCGGCGCTGATGCTGAACTACATGGGGCAGGGTGCGATGGTGCTGAGCCAGGATGCGGCGGGCGCGGCGCAAGTGATCAAGGATCCCTTCTTTCTGATGATCCCGGATATGGTGCGCATTCCGGTTATCGTGCTCGCTTTGCTGGCGACGATTATTGCCAGCCAGGCGGTGATCTCTGGCGCCTTCTCGCTGACCCAGCAGGCCATCCAGCTCGGCTTCATGCCGCGCATGCAGATCAAGCACACCAGCGCCGCGACGGCCGGCCAGATCTATATCCCTGCGGTCAACTGGGGCCTGATGATCATGGTCATCGTGCTGGTGCTGTTCTTCCGCTCGTCGAGTAATCTCGCGGCCGCCTATGGTATTGCCGTCACTGGTGCGATGTTCATCGATACGCTGCTGCTTGCCGCCGTGCTGATCAGCCTGTGGCGCTGGCCGCTGTGGAAGGCGGTGCCGCTGGTGCTCGCCTTTATTGTCGTCGATATGGCCTACCTCGGCGCAAACCTGATTAAGGTGCCCGATGGCGGCTGGGTGCCGCTGGCAATTGCCGCCGTGATCTTCACCATGCTGACTACCTGGTCACGAGGGCGCACGCTGATGCGCCAGAACATGGCTGAAGGGTCGATTCCGGTCGAAGTTTTTGCCAAGAGCGCCCATTCGAGCGCCACCCGTGTTCCCGGCACATCCGTGTTCATGGCCTCGACTAACAAGGGCGTGCCCTCCGCGCTGTTGCACAACATCAAGCACAACAAGGTATTGCACGAGCGCGTCGTGATTCTGACCGTGGCGGTGCAGGATGTGCCGTATGTCGAAGAGACGGACCGCTACGAAACCAAGGACATGGGCAACGGCTTCTACCGGTTGACCATCCGCTGCGGCTTTCTGGAAGACACCGATGTGCCGGCGCTGCTCAAGCGCGTCACCATGTGCGGCGAGCCGTTCCAGATGATGAAGACCAGCTTCTTCCTCTCGCGCCAGACACTGATCGCCTCGGCCAAGCCGGGCATGGCGATCTGGCGGGAAAAACTGTTTTCCTGGATGCTGCGCAATGCGGCCAACGCAATGGAATTCTTCCGTTTGCCGACAAACCGCGTGGTCGAGCTGGGTAGTCAGCTGGAAATCTGATGGTTTTGCCGGGCGCACTCGGCTTTGGCATATTGCCACGGCAGGGTCTGCGTTCGCTCGCCATCGCCCTGATTGCCGGACTCGCTTTCGGGCTCTGGATGGCGCTCGCCGATGCGGCTCTGTTTGCCGGCGCGGTTCCCGATGTGCAGCGCCTGATGGTGGCACAGATGTCCACTAGCGAACGGATCATGTGGTTTGCCCGCGGCGCACTGGTGGATGAAATGATCTTCCGCCTCATTGCGCTTACGGCGCTGGCATGGTGCCTCGCGCTGATGTCCGGCCTGCGCGGGGGGGCGCTCGCCTGGCCGGCAATCCTGCTGACTGCACTGGTCGTCTATCCCTTGGGGTCATGGGCCTACTTAAGCGCGCTTGAACCCGGCGCCCTGACTGCCTTGCGCGAACTCGCCCTGCATGGCGCGGCAGGCGTGCTATGGGGCTGGCTCTACTGGCGTCATGGCTGGCTGAGCGGGGTCACCGGGCACATAGCTGCGCACCTGTCGCTCCAGCCGCTGCTCACCCTGCTCGCTGCTGCTTGACCTGCATCGGCTGCTTGCGCAGAACAGCTTCCGGGAGGGACTGATGACCGGACAGAACGACAAGCGTGTGCAGTTGACGATTTACGTCCTGCTGGTCGTCTATGTGCTCAATTTCCTCGACCGGCAGATTGTCGCGATTCTTGCGCAGCCGATCGCGAGTGAGCTTGGGCTGAGTGACACGCAAATCGGTCTGATGACCGGGCTGGCGTTCGCACTGTTCTATACCGCTCTTGGCATTCCGATCGCGCGTCTTTCCGATCGTCCGGCGACCAACCGGGTGTGGGTGATCGGCGGCTGCCTGGCGGTGTGGTCAGCGATGACAGCGCTGTGCGGCGCGGCGC
>JANLSP010000194.1:0-2226 GCA_031362485.1 Novosphingobium sp. | reverse complement strand
CCGGGCACGGCCAAGGGCGATTTCTCGATCCTGCTGTCCGACATGCCCGGGCTTGATGCCGATCCGGCTTCGGCCAACCCGGAACTCCAGGCGGGCTTTGCCGCTTTCGGGCACGTCACCACGGGCATGGATGTCGTACGCAAGATCTGGGATCAGCCGCTCTCACCCACGGCCGGAGAAGGCTTCCTGAAGGGTCAGATGCTCGAACGCCCGGTCAGGGTGCTGACGGTGCGGCGGGTATCTGTCCCGCCGGCCTCGCCCGCACCCTGACCGCGAGCCTCAATCTGCCACCTCGCGTTTGCCGACATTGTTCCAATCGACGTTGCGTGTGGCATACATCACCCCGGCAAGCGCCGCGAAGAGCAGCACCGATCCGATCAGCAGCGACCATGCCTCGAGGTTGAGCAGCACGAACAGCAGCGCATAGAGCCCGACCAGCATCGCGCCGATGAACTGCCCGCGCCGCCAGCTTTTCAGTACCGCCGCGCTGTAGGCCGAGAGCAACCCGATGATCGCGCCCGAGGCCACGATATAGGCCCACATGAAGCCGATCACTTCAGCAAAGGCCAGCAGCAGGACGAAGAACAGCACTAGCCCTGCACCGGTCAACAGATACTCCGCCGAGGCCACCCGCGCGCCGCCGACGACGTCGAACAGCAGGAAGGCAACGAAGGTGAAGCCGATGAACAGGAAGCCGTATTTCACCGAACGATCGACCTTGGAATAGAGGTTCACCGGCTCGACAAGGCCGACGGTGACCGCACGGGCCTGACCGGAAATCGATTCAGTCGCTCCCCCCGATGCCGGGTTGCTCGCGCTGGATGAAGAAACGCCGGTTTCGCGGTAGGCCAGATTGGAGGAATTGCCCGACCCTTCATCTATGGCCGGCACACCCTGATCGTCGGTCGAAACCGGCGCCTGACCTAGCGCCAGTTTGTCCACCGTATAGCTCGCCGTGAAGCCCTTATCAGTGATCGAAGGCTTTTCGGGCAGGAACGCACCGCCGAAGCTTGGGCTGGTCCACACCGAGGAAACGTCCCAGGTGGTATGCCCGCCGCGCGGCACCAGGCTGATCGAGCGGCTGCCACGCAGGCCGAAGGAATAATCAACTGCCAGCACGCCTTCACCTTGCCAGGGCAGAAAGGCGAAAAAGCCCTCGCCGCCGGTTGCGCCGGGGCCTTTGCCCGGCTGCACGGTCAGCGCCTCGCCATTGACCTTGAGCGAGCCGCCCTTGGTCAGCCCCCGCGCGTCGCTGGCGCCCATGCGCAGTTCCGCCCGGTCCCACAGCAGGCGCTCGCGGGTGACACCAAAGCGCGGCAGATCGGCGGGAAGCTCGAATTTTGCTGCGCCTGAAATCGCCGCCTCATAGAGCACGCTGCGATAAATCGACTTCTTGCGTTCCTGCGGATCGACCTTGGTCGTCACCTTGTTTTCAGTCGGCGAGATATAGAGATATTTCTCGACCTCGACGACGCGGCTCACCGTCTTGCCGTCGATCTGCTCGGTCTGGGTCTGGGTGGTGCGGAATGGCACGACAATCACCGGCCCGGCAACGACCTGCGCCGCGCCCCATCCCTGATTGATTGCCTGCTGCGCCGTGTCCGATTGGCTCTGCCGATCCCACACCAGCGCCCAGATCATCATCAGCGGCACCGACAGTACGAAGCCGATGACCCCGACCAATAGCAGCTTTATCCCGGGAGATCGTTCCTTGCGTTGTTCGTCACTCATCTTGGTTTCCCCTTCTCACACGCTGCGAATCATCGCTTCATCGACAGAATAGCACGGTTCATCGCCACGGAATGCTGTCTGACAAATGAACGACGCCTCAGACTGGCGTTTTTTCCAGCTGCGGGCCAGACCATAGATGCGCCATGGCCCTTCCCCTTCCAGTTCTCACCAGCTAGGGGCGCGGCTTCATTTTCAGGCCAGCGGGCGGAATTACGATGGGTTTCAAATGCGGTATCGTCGGATTGCCCAATGTCGGCAAGTCCACCCTGTTCAACGCGCTGACCGAGACGCAGGCCGCGCAGGCAGCGAACTATCCGTTCTGCACGATCGAGCCCAATGTCGGCAATGTCGGGGTGCCCGATCCCCGGCTGGATACTCTCGCAAAGATCGCAGGCAGCCAGAAGATCATCCCGACGCAACTCGGTTTCGTCGATATTGCGGGGCTGGTGCGCGGAGCGAGCAAGGGCGAAGGGCTGGGCAACCAGTTTCTCGGCA
>JANLSP010000186.1:0-3020 GCA_031362485.1 Novosphingobium sp. | reverse complement strand
ATCGATATCAGTCTGGTTGATGGCTTGCAGGGCATGCTCGGCTATTTCGCGCAGCTCGCCTTCTTCACCGGCAAGAACCCCGAGCCGACCGGTTCGCAGCACCAGTATCTCGTACCGTACGGAACTTTTGCCGCTGCCGATGGCGCGATTGTCATCGCTTGCCTGACCCCGGGGTTTTGGGGCCGTATCTGCGAAGCCATTGAGCGCCCCGAGCTGGCCGCCGATCCGCGCTATGACAGTCTTGAGAAGCGCCGCGACGCGCGCGAGGAAGTGAACGCTCATGTGACGGCTTTCACCGGCACCCGCACGGTTGCCGAGCTGGTCGAAGTGTTCACCGCACACGAAGTGCCGCACGCGCCGATCCTGAAAGTGCTCGAGGCGCTGGACACGCCGCAGACGCGCCACCGGGGGATGGTCGTGGATGTCGAGCACGCTGCGCTGGGGACAATTCCTATTGTCAGCCGCCCGTTCAAGTTCGACGAGGAAATGGCCGCGCCCGCCGCGCCGCCGGTGCTGGGCCAGCACACCGACGCGATCCTGCGCGAGGTGCTGGAACTGTCGGACGAACGGATTGCCGAACTGCGTGCCAGCGGGGTCGTCGCCTGACCCCGCCGAGGGGTAGCTACCTGTTTTCCGGAAAGCCCAGCCTGGGCACGCTCATCTTCATGAACTCCGCCAGGTTGCGGTGGAGGTTGATGACCTTTTGCTCCTGATGCGGATTGGGCATGGGCCCGCGAAAGCCGCTCGATTTCATGCCCTTCTGGACGAATTCCATGTTCGAAAAGTCCTGCGCCAGCACAGAGCCCCAGTTTTCGCCAGTCGGTTCGGCGTGGACCCATTCGGTCATGGGTTCCTCGCCGGGCGGGAAGCGTTCAAGCGCATAGCTTTCAAAGAAGCATTTGTTGGGATCATCGCCGTACGGGCGCACCCTGTAACCCAGCACGAAGGTGACCCCGTGGAGGATGTTCTGGTTAGGCCATAGCCCCCACGCAAGCCCGGCTTCCGCCATGATTTCGCTCGGCACTTCGGGCCAGATCACGCCGCGCGCGGCGTCATCCTTTTTCGCCGAGGCCATCCAGTGGGCGATGATTTCAGCCGGTGGGGTGCCTTCTGGCAGCTCGTCCTTCAGGCGGCTTGCAGCCTTGACCAGCGTGTCGGTGGAAGCCGCAAAATTGATTGTTTCATAATTTTCGCGGATCAGCTCGTAGGTCGAAACGCGCGGGTCATCGCCCGCGCCTGCGCGGGTGGTGCCGGCGCTTTCCGCCATCTTGAACTTGTCTTCACGCGTATCGTAGCTGGATACCGAATGCAGGCCATACTGCTTTGAAAGCGCATAATAATCGCCATAGGCAAGCAGCTGGGTATGCGTCCCGGCGACATGGTAGGGCTCAAGAAAGGCCTCGATCGCGGTCTTCCAGTTGCACGGATAGATTGCCCATTGCCTCCACTTGTAGCGCATCTTCGACAGCTCGAAGTGCTCGAGAATTTCCCCGGCGCGTCCCATCCATTCCTTCAGGCTGACGCTGTCCGGGTCCATGTTGATATAGATATAGCCGCCCCAGGTATCGACCTTGACGGCTGACAGGCAGGTCAGTTCTGGCGTGAGGCCGCCTTTCCAGTCCTGCTTGTCGAGGATGTAGGTGTTGTTGCCATCCAGATCGAAGGTCCAGCCGTGGAATCCGCAGACAAAGTTCTGGCGGCTGTTGCCGCGCACCGAGTGGACGCCGTCGGGCACCGAAACAAGCTGACGTCCGCGATGCCGGCAGACGTTGTGGAATGCTTTCAACGTGCCATTGCCCTTGCGCAGCACGATGATCGATTCATCTGCTACATTGTAGGTCAGCCAGTCGCCCGGATTGGGCAGGTCAGTCTCGCGCTCGACCATCTGCCAGACGCGAGGCCACAGCCGCCTTTTTTCGACCTCGAGATAGTCGCGGCTGAGGAAGGCTTCCACCGGATAGGTCACCTGCCGCTCGGCGTCCATATCCTCGGCCGTAATGTTGCCTCCGCTGCCGTTGGCGCCGACTTTCGACATCTCGTTCATCACAAACTCCTGTAAACCCGCATTACCTGACCGTTGAACTCAGCTCAGTTCCAGCCCTTCCAGCCTGCCGTCGGCACGCCATTCGCCGAGCATCTTCTGGAATGCATCCCAACCCAGCCCATAGGCGCGGAACAGCTGCCAGGGCGCACCTTTCTGCCCTTCGTTGCTGAAATAGCTTGGCGTACATTCGGCCTGGAAGGCGGTGGTGTCCATCTCGACTTCGGCGAAGTGCTTTTCATAGGCGGCCTGCGCTTCGGCGCTCGGCTCGGCGACGCGTTTGCCGCGCCGCAGCGTCTCGGCGACGATATAGGCCGAATGCTCGCACTGCTTGCCGAACTGTTCGGTCACCGAGCCATTGAGCGCGCCCTGGATGTAGCCGATGACGAACAGGTTAGGGAACCCGCGCGCCATATTACCCTGGAAGGTGTGCGGACCATCGCGCCAGAAATCATAAAGCGACAGGCCACCCCGGCCGTCGATTGCCTCAAAGCCCCAGCGCTTTTCCAGTTCGCTCGACACTTCGAAGCCTGAGGCAAAGATAATGCAGTCGACCTCGTAGTCAGTACCCTGCTGCCGGAAACCGGTCTCGGTGATCTGCTCGAGACCCTGCGTTTCCGAGGTATCGATAAGGTGCACATTGGGCTGGTTGAAGCACGGATAGAACGTGTCGCTGGAAAGCGGACGCTTGCACAGGAAGCGGTAATAGGCCTTGAGCCTCTCGGCCTTCACCGGGTCCTTGATCACTTCGTCGACCCGGCGGCGGAAGCGCTCCATTACCTGATAATCGACCACTTCACGCCGCTCCATGAACTTATCCATGGTGAATTCGTCCATCGGCTCGGCGGCGTTCCAGGCCGCCAGGTTGCGGTTGATTTCGGTCCAGAAGTCGCAGACCAGATCCGCTTCGCCCGGGATCGGCACCTCCTGCGAGAAGCGCTGGAAATTGGCGATGCGGTCCTTCTGCCAGCCGGGCTCG
>JANLSP010000173.1:0-4602 GCA_031362485.1 Novosphingobium sp. | reverse complement strand
CATCGCCGGTGAAGTGCACCGATTGCAGCCAAGGCGATTTCGCCAGCCATTGGCCAGGCTTGCGGCCACGGCGATCTACCAGCACCGCACAGGTCTTCCCTACGCTCGCCTGATTGAACGCAAGGCTGCTGCGTTGAAGTGCGGCCTGCAAGGCTTGCAGGCGCTCATCCATCACCTCGGCGGCAATCTGTCCATCCATCCCGGCGGCCGGGGTGCCCGGGCGCGGGCTGTACTTGAAGCTGAAGGCCTGCGCATAGCCGGCCTCTGCGATCAGGCTCAGCGTTTCGCCAAATTCGGCATCGGTCTCCCCTGGAAAACCGACGATGAAATCACCCGACAGCGCAATATCGGGGCGGGCCGCGCGTACTTGCTCGAGGATGCGCAGATAGCTCTCGGCCGTATGGCTCCGGTTCATCGCTTCCAGCACGCGGTCACTGCCCGATTGCACCGGGAGATGCAGGAATGGCATAAGTTTGGCGACTTCCCCATGCGCCGCGATCAGGCCGGGCGTCATATCGGCCGGGTGGCTGGTCATGTAGCGAATGCGGAGCAAATCGGGCAATTTCGCCAATTCTTGAATCAGCCCGTCGAGGCCTATGCTGCGACCCTTCGCGTCTTCGCCGGTCCACGCATTGACATTCTGCCCAAGCAGCGTGATCTCCTTGGCTCCAGTATCCAGCAGATTCTGCGCTTCTTCAATCAGGGCATTGAAAGGCCGAGATATTTCTGAACCACGCGTATAGGGCACGACGCAATAGGTGCAAAATTTGTCGCAGCCTTCCTGGATGGTGAGGAAGGCGGAAGCGCCAGACTTGCGGCGGCGCGGCAGCAACTCGAACTTGGTCTGTGCGGGCATGTCGGTATCGGTGACGCGCTTGCCTAGCGCCGCCTCGGCCAGCATTTCAGGCAGCCGGTGATAGGCTTGCGGACCCACCACCATCCGCACGGAGGGCGCGCGCGCCATGATCTCATTACCTTCGGCCTGGGCGACACATCCCGCAACCGCAATCAGCGGGCTGGAGCCATCATCGCGTTTCAGGCGGCCGATGGCGGAATAGACCCGTTCAGCCGCCTTTTCGCGGATGTGGCAGGTGTTGAGCACGACAAGGTCGGCATCCTCGCCATCGCCAGCAGCGCGGATGCCCTGCTCGGCCAACAGCTCGCTCATGCGCTCGCCGTCATAGACGTTCATCTGACAGCCGAAGCTGGTGACCCTGTAGGTCTGGGGGGGTGGGGCGGCGGGCATGGTTCGGCGCGCCTTAGGCGAGATTGGCGCTATTTTGAAGGGCTGATGGTTCCCATGAGCCATCAAAGCGGCTAACCGCGCGGCCATGTCCCAGATTCCGACCCTTTACGCCACATTCGCCGCACATTTAAACGCGGCGCTCGATGCGCTTGAGGCCGCCGATGCACTGCCATCGGGCCTGAACCGCAGCGCGATCACGGTCGAGCCGCCCCGTGATCCTTCGCACGGCGATCTGGCGACCAATGCCGCCATGGTGCTGGCCAAGCCGGCGGGCACCAATCCGCGCGCCCTGGCCGAGGCATTGGTTGCCGAGCTGACCAGGCTTCCCGAGATCGACAGTGCCGAAGTCGCGGGGCCGGGGTTTATCAACCTGCGGATCGCGTCCTCCGTCTGGATCGATGAATTGCGCGCGCTCGCCGCGTTGGGTCCGGATTATGGCCGGAGCAGCATGGGCGGCGGCAAGACGGTGAATATCGAATATGTTTCGGCCAATCCCACCGGGCCGATGCACATGGGCCATTGCCGGGGCGCGGTAGTTGGCGATGCGCTCGCCACGCTGCTGCAATTTTCCGGGCACAGGGTGATCCGCGAATACTATGTCAACGATGCCGGCGGGCAGGTCGATGTGCTCGCGCGTTCGGTGCATATCCGCTACCGGGAAGCGCTCGGCGAAGCTGTCGGCGAGATCCCCGAAGGCCTTTATCCGGGCGACTATCTCGTGCCGGTCGGCAAGGCGCTGGCGCAGGAATTCGGTGACCGTTACGTCAAGGCACCAGAGACCGAATGGCTCGCAGCGTTCCGCAAACGCGCGGTTGCGGCAATGCTGGTGATGATCAAGGACGATCTCGCGCTGCTGGGCATCAAACACGATCTATTCTCGTCCGAGGCTGAATTGCAGGCCGAAGGCAAGCCCGAGGAAGCTGAGGCCTGGCTGCGCGCGCGCGATCTGGTCTATGATGGTGAGCTCGAAGCGCCCAAGGGCAAGGTGCTTGAAGACTGGGAGGCGGTCGAACTGCCGCTGTTCCGCTCGACCAGGTTCGGCGACGATCAGGACCGCCCGATTCGCAAGAGCGACGGCAGCTGGACCTATTTCGGCGCCGATCTCGCCTATCACTTTCAGAAGGCGGCCTCTGCCGACGAACTGGTGGACATCTGGGGCGCTGACCATGCCGGCACCGTAAAGCGGATCAAGGCGGCGGTTGCAGCGATGACCGGGGAGGGCGGCGCTCCGGTGCCCTTTGAGGTCAAACTGGTGCAGATGGTCCAGCTGCTGCGCGGCGGTGAGCCGGTCAAAATGTCGAAGCGTTCCGGAAATTTCGTCACGCTTGCTGATGTTGTACGTGAAGTTGGCAAGGATGTCGTTCGCTTCACCATGCTGACGCGCAAGCCCGAGGCGCAGATGGATTTCGACTTCGCCAAGGTCGTCGAAGCCTCGAAGGACAATCCGGTGTTCTATGTGCAATATGCCCATGCAAGGATCTGCTCGACCTTGCGCAAAGGCGCGGCAGAGGGGCTGGGGCCGTCGGCCGACCATCTCGAGCGGCTTGGCGAAGAAGAGCGCGAGCTGATCAAGCTCGCCGCGCAGTTCCCCCGGCTGGTCGAAGCCGCAGCGCAGGCTCGTGAACCGCACCGGGTCGCATTTTTTCTCCATGATCTTGCCGCAGCTTTCCATGCCTATTGGAATGTCGGTAATGATCGCCCAGAAAAGCGCTTCATCCTGGCACAAGATCCCGAAGTGACTGGCGCGAGACTGTTTCTTGGCGCACAAATCGCGCAACTTGTTCGCAATGGCCTCGCGCTGCTTGGCGTGGAGGCAGTAGAGGAAATGTGATGATGGCAGGGTCGGACGAAAATCGCGGCGAAGGCGAAGAGACATTTGACAGCCAGAATGGCGATCAGCGCGATGAAGCGCTGGAGCTCGAAGAAACATCGGAACAGCTTGCGCTCGATGACGATGAGCGGCTTCCCTGGCTCGATGCCGACGATGATGACGATACCGGCGAGGCAGACGGCGGTCGCATCCTCGGCCTCGTACTGCTGGGGCTGATAGCGCTGGCGACGATTGTCGGCGGTATCTGGTGGTCAACCCATCGCAATCCAGACCCGACGCTGGTTGCCGATGGCAGCACAATTCCCGCGCCCAGCGAGGCCTACAAGGAAGCGCCCAAGGATCCTGGCGGCAAAACCTTCGACGGCACCGGCAACACGGCCTTTGCAGTATCGGAAGGCCAGTCTCGTCCTGGCAAGCTTGGCGAGGCACCGCCCCCGGCTTCATCCGCAGCGGCAGCCAAACCCGGATTCGATCTCGGCAAGACCCCGGGCGGTCTGGCCGCGCCCCCTCCCGGCAAAACCCCGGCTGCAAACCCTTCGACAGCTGCCACTTCGGCAACCGCGCCCGCAACCGGCCCGGCAGTCCAGGTCGGCGCATATTCCTCGCGCGCATCGGCTGAGGCGGCATGGAGCCGCCTGACCCAGCAGTACAGCGCGCTTTCGGGGCAACGCTATCGGATCGTCGAAGGCAAGGCCGATATCGGCACGGTATTCCGCCTGCAGGCAGTGCCCGGCGACGCCGCAGCGGCTCAGGCCTTGTGCTCGCGGTTGAAATCCGGCGGACTGGCCTGCCAGGTCAAGTAGCGCGCGCTTTTGCACATGCTTGGGAACGCGCGCGCTTGCGAAAGCGGCGCGTTCCTGCGATTCGGCTGTCATGACACCTGCGATTTTCGGCCTTTCCGGAAAAGTGCTGACTGCCGATGAGCGCGCCTTCTTTCGCGAGGCCGATCCGGCGGGCTACATCCTGTTCAAGCGGAACGTCGAAAGCCGCGACCAGCTTCGCGCGCTGACAGACGATTTGCGGACAATACAAGGGCGCGACAGACTGCTGATTACGGTCGATCAGGAAGGCGGCGGAGTCACCCGGCTGAAGCCGCCCGAATGGCTCGCCTGGCCTGATGGCGTGGTCTTCGACAGGCTGTATGATATCGCCCCGGCCAGCGCCATCGAGGCGGCGCGCGCCAATGCGGAGGCGCTGGGCCATGATCTCGCCGAAGTCGGGATTACCTGCACCCATGCCCCCGTGCTCGATGTCCGCCAGCCGGGCGCGCACGATGTCATCGGCGACCGTGCTTATGGGTCTGAGCCGCTCCGGGTGGCGGCGATTGGTCGGGCGGTACTCGACGGACTAGCGAAGGCCGGGATAGCCGGCACGATCAAGCACATGCCCGGGCATGGCCGCGCTATGTCAGACAGTCACAAGGAGCTTCCCACCGTGACTGCGAGTGAAGAGGAACTCGAAACCGACATTGCCCCGTTCAGGGCGCTCAGCAGCGCACCGATCGCCATGACAGCCCACATAATTT
>JANLSP010000164.1:0-7009 GCA_031362485.1 Novosphingobium sp. | reverse complement strand
ACCGGCAATATGGCCGATCAAAGCGCCTTGAAATGCGGGCACGCCGAGGCCGCCAAGGTGCTGGTCCAGCACTTCGTAGATGGTGAAATTGCCATAGCCGTCGCCCGGGTTGGTGCAATTGGTGCACTGGCCGAACACGACTCCTGCACACTTGCCCAGAATGCCGCTGAGCGCCAGCTGGCTCATCATCCGGTCGATGCGGTATTCCGCCTCGTTGGTATCTTCGAGGAACAGGATCGCGCCGCTGAAATCCGGCAGGTAGGGTGTGCCCGCCAGCGCGCTCAGCACCGACAGGTTGCCGCCAAGCAGCGGTCCGCGCGCCGTGCCGGGGCGGAAGGTCCGCACCCTGCCACTGCGCGGTACCAGCCGATCCTCAGGTCCGGACGCAAGGCTGTAGGTGGGGGTGTCACCCTCGAACACCAGCCGCCGAAATGGCTCCCAGGCCGCGGCGCTCCATGAACTCGCCAGATTGGGCGCATGGAGCGAAGGCAGCGGCGTCCTCGCGGCCACAGCCAGCAACAGCGAAGTGATGTCGCTCGACCCGACCAGCAGCTTGGGATTGGCGCTGAGCGCGGCATAATCGAGGAGCGGCAACAGACGCTGGCTGCCCCAGCCGCCCCGCACGGCAAAGATGGCGCGCAAGGCGGGGTCGCGGAACATGGCATTCAGCGCTGCGGCGCGGGATGCGTCGGTTCCCGCCAGATAGCCGTGCCGCTCCAGCAGATTGGGCGCTAGGACAGGCTCCAGCCCCATGGCACGGATGGTTGAGGCCAGCTCTTCGATGCCGAAGCGATCAGCGACGAAACCTGCGGGCGCAGCCAGGCCAACCTTGTCACCCGGCCTGAGGCGCGGCGGCTTGATCAGCTTGCGCGGGCCGCGCGGCGCAGCGCCAGTCAGCATGGCAGCAGCCACGGCACCCATTCCCGCCAATGCTGTACGCCGCGTTGCCATGCCGGCAATGCTAGCCGAAAACTATTGGCGCGGTAACCCGCTGCTAAGCGGCATGGCCTATGACCGATAATATGGACCGGGTTGAAGACCGCACGACGGCAATCCTGCGCGCGCGTCTGCGCGATGGCGGGCCCGAGCGC
This sequence comes from Novosphingobium sp., assembly GCA_031362485.1. Classification (GTDB taxonomy): domain Bacteria; phylum Pseudomonadota; class Alphaproteobacteria; order Sphingomonadales; family Sphingomonadaceae; genus Novosphingobium. Next base: position 5,918 of record JANLSP010000164.1, on the reverse strand, counting down.
GAAGCGGCCGTGCTTGATCTGTCGTCGCGCGGGCTGATGGCCGCCGCGCAGCCGCCGCCCCGGCGCGGCACGATCATCGAGCTGAATGTCGGGCGCCATTCGCTGGTCGGGCAAGTGCAGTGGTGCGAAGGCAGCCGCTTCGGGGTGCGCCTGCGCGAGCGGATCGATGTCCTCACGGTTGTCGGCAATGAGGCGGGGCCAGCCGCGCTCAAGGCGGTGCGGCTGGTACGCGGCAAGCCATCGGTGGCAGCGCGGCTGGCCTATTCGCGCCACGTGGCGCGCGGCTTTACATACGGAATTCTGGTAGCCGTCGCCGTGAGCGCGGCTTCGGTCGGTGCCGAATTAGTGACCCGCAGTCTGGCGCCGCTCGGCGCTGTCAGCGCGGCCTTGCGCCCGCAGCCGTAAGCCAGCGCGCAAGGCCGACGAATTCGGCTACACTCAGCGTTTCGGCGCGGCGATCAGCCTCGATGCCCAGTTCGGCCAAGGCATCGAGCGCGCCCGGCAATCCCTTCAGGCTCTGGCGCAGCATCTTGCGGCGCTGCCCGAAAGCGGCCTCGGTCACCCGCTCCAGCATGCGGGCGGAAACGCCTGCCGGTGCTTCTTCGGGTGTGACATGGACCACAGCCGACATGACCTTGGGCGCCGGGGTGAAGGCGCTGCGGTGCACTTTCATGGCGATCTTCGCACCCGAACGCCACTGTGCCAGCACGGCGAGTCGGCCAAACGCGCTGCCACCGGGCGCTGAAACAATCCGCTCGGCCACCTCCTGCTGAAACATCAGCGTCAGCGATTGCCAGGCAGGCGGCCAGGCTTCCCCGCCAAGCCAGCGGACAAACAGCGCGGTTCCAGCATTATAGGGCAGGTTGGCGACAATGTGGAATGGGCCGGGAAGGCCGTGTTGCACCTTGAGCGCATCGCCCTCGATAACAGTAAGCTGGCCGGGGAACGCTTCGTCGAGTTCCGCCAGCGCAGGCAGGCAGCGGCGATCCATCTCGATCGCCGTCACATTTGCGCCCGCGCGCAGCAATGCACGAGTCAACCCGCCGGGGCCGGGGCCAACTTCCAGCACTGTCTGTCCGGCGAGATCGCCCGGAATTGCCGCGATGCGGGCCAGCAACTGCTCGTCGAGCAGGAAATTCTGGCCGAGCGCCTTGCTGGCCGCGAGGCCGTGGCGGGCAATGACTTCGCGCAAGGGGGGGAGGTTCACACCATCGCCCTGCGCGCCGCGCATTCGCCTGCCATGCGGATAGCGGCGATCATCGCGCCCGGGCTGGCCTTGCCAGTCCCGGCAATCCCGAATGCCGTGCCGTGATCGGGCGAGGTGCGGATAATGGGCAGGCCAAGCGTGACATTGACGCCCTGATCGAAATCGAGCGCCTTGATCGGGATCAGCGCCTGATCGTGATACATGCACAGCGCAACGTCGTAATCGCCGCGGCTGTGGGGGGCGAAGAGCGCGTCCGCCGGATGGGGGCCGCTGGCATCGATGCCGCGTGCACGCAGCGTGGCGATGGCGGGGGCGATAACGGCCATGTCCTCATCACCCATGCGGCCTTCCTCGCCGGCATGGGGGTTAAGCGCGGCTATTGCGAGGCGGGGACGGGCAATGCCGAAATCGTTCTGCAGCGCTGAGGCGACGATTGCGCCGCGTCGCTCGATCAGGCCGGCGGTGATCAGCCCGGGCACGTCGGCCAGCGCGACATGGACCGTCAGCGGCACTGTACGCAGGCTTGGCCCCGCCAGCATCATCACCGCATCTGCCGATTCGACCCGGCAGGCTTCGGCGACAAATTCGGTTTGCCCCGGATGGGTGAAACCCACTTCGGCGAGCCGCGCCTTGGCAATCGGTCCAGTCACCAGCCCCGCAGCATGGCAGGCCAGCGCCAGTGCGGTGGCCTGCTGCAGCGATGCAAGCGCAAGAGCTGCGCCTTCGCGCGTCGGCGAGCCCGGGTGCCAATCACAGTCCGCAGCCCCAAGCACCGGCAGGCCTTTGGCGAAGGCCGCTGCGGCCTCGCTCGGATCGTTGATTGCGACGATGGCCACGTCGCCGCCGAACTGTCGAGCCGCCGCTTTGAGAACTGTCCTGCCGCAGGCGACGAAGAACGGTGACAGTCCCGCTGCGGCCCGCGCGGCCCAGGCCCGGACAATGATTTCAGGCCCGATTCCGGCCGGATCGCCCAAGGATACGGCGAGCGGCTTGCTCGTGTCAGTTATAGTCGATCACCGCGTCGCGGCGAAGGTCGCGCAGATACATCTGCGCCCGCTTGTTGACCCGGTCGTCTTCCAGTTGTGCTTGCAGCTGTTCGAAATTGGGGCCGCTGGCGCCCTTCGGGTCATCGCGCCCGCACAGCATCAGCACGCGCACGCCTTCCTCTACCGACCCGAACGGCGGCGAGGTTTCACCAACTGACAGCGTCAGCACGGCCTGCTGCAACGGACCGGGCAAATCGCGCGCCTTGACCTGATCGTTGGTGATTACTTGCGCACCGATTCCGCTGGCAACCGCATCGACACCGCCGCATCCACGCGCCTGGCTCATCGCGGCGGCAAATTCGCCGGCCTTTTTCTGGGCGTCGGCCGCGCTGGTGCCCGCCGGAAACGAGATCGATACTTGCTTGAGCGCCAGCACCGCATCGCGCGGATCGGCGGTCAGCACCTGCCGCTTGTCGATCAGATAGACGATGGAATAGCCGCCGCGCAGTTCTATCGGGCCAACCAGTTGCCCGGGCGTGAGCTCGCGCGCCGCTGCGCCGATTTCAATCGGCAGCTGTTCGAGCCGCACCCAGCCCAGATCGCCGCCAACGGCTGCGGTAGAGGCCTCGGAGTATTGCCGGGCATAGGCAACGAAGCTGCCGCCCTGGCGCAGCTGATCGACAATGCGCTTGGCATTCGCGGCAACTTGCGGCTTGGCCTCGGGTGATGCGGAGAGGTAGATTTCGCCGATGCGAAATTCATCGGTGCCCTTCGCAGCATTCAGCCGCTGCATCACTTCGCGCACTTCTTCGTCAGAAACATTGACGAACGGCTGGACATTGCGGCGCAGCAACCGCTGCCATGAAAGTTCGCCGCGAATCTGGCGCTTGAGTGAGGCAGGCGAGGAATTGACCCGAGTAAGATAGGCATCCATTGCCTTGATATTCTGCCCGAAATTTTGCTGGGCAACGCGCGCATAGGTCTGTTCGATTTCCGCAGAGTCAATTTCGATCTCTGCCTCTTTTGCGGCCTGGATCTGCAAGGTTTCGTCGATCAGATTGCGCAGCACTTGCATGCGCAGCCGCTCCACTTCCTCGGGCGGCAGTTTGCTGTCATTGGCAGCAACAATGAGCGCGAGGCGCTGATCTACATCGCTGCCGGTGACAATGTCGCCGTTGACCACGGCGGTTGCCCGGCGATGATTGGGATCGTTCTTGCCGAAAATCGTGACGTTTTCCGGAATGACGATGCTGGCTTGCGGCACGGCGGTGGGGGTCCCGTCCTGCGCGAGCGCCGCGGCAGTGAGACTGGCGGTAAGGCCAAGTGAAATTACCAGATTGCGCATGCGAATGGTCACAGTGTCACGTTCCTGACTGCGGCAGGGCACATGCCCCACCCGTTTGAGGGCCAAATGGTTCCGCCTGGCTTAACCAAAGCTGAGCGCGCCGATAGCGCACTTGCCCGCGCGTGCCAATCTCGGCTGCTAAAAACGCGTGCCAAGCTCGGTGGCACGCTGCCATGATCTGCATCAACGGAAGCCGAGATTGCGCAAGGCAAAGCGCACTTCGAAGATATCACCTTTCTTGGCGTCGCCGGTGGTGACGAAATCGCGCCGCCAGGTGAGCCCCATTTCAAGGCAATCGTCCTGATAGGCGACGCCCAGGCGAGTGCGCAGCGGCTCGAAGCCACGCGTGACGCGCCGGGTCACGCTGTCGGTCTCGCGCAGGTTGACCACGCCCGAGCCGAACAGCGACCAATAGCGGGCAAAGGCGATGCGTCCGGCGGCGCGCAGTTCTTCGCTGTCCCTGAGGTCTTCAATGGTTGAGGCGACATTACGGTTAAGTCTTGAGTATCCTACTTCCAAATAGGTTCGCTGATTGCCAATCGAGGCGTCGATTTCGTTGCGGCGGAAGGCGAGATTGTCCTTGTCGAGCCGGAAGCGGTGGGTGAATTTCACGAAATTGCGATATTCGACTTCGGTCCGCCCGACGATGTCGGAACTGCGATTTGAAAGACCCGTACCCTCGGGCAGCAGGCTGGCCTTGCTGGTCAGGCGGTAGGATTGGCCGATGGTGGTCTTGATCCGCCAGCCGGGTGCCTCGAACTGCCAGTCAAGCCCATAACTGAACCGCACGCCGTCCTCGATACGGTCGTAGCCGGGAAACCGGTTGAGCGCGAACAGGTTGCTGTCCTGCAGATCGATCGCGCGCGAATCCTCGTTGGGCACGGCCAGGTTGCGGATCGTCGGACTGGCGACAATCTGTAGGCGCGGCGTGATTACCTGGCTGCCGCCGAAAACTTTGCCCACCAGCGGCCATTTGGCGTCGATCGCGGCAGTGGCGACTCCGCGATGCTGCCAGCCCGGGTTGCCGCGATAGATTGCGGTGGCGGTAAGCTCGTTGCGCGCCGAGTGGTAGACGTCGCCGCGCACCAGCGCAGTCATGGTGATTTCCTGCCCCATCGGAGTGATCCGGCGCATGTCCCACTGGGCGCTGGCAAAAGCGCGCTGGGTGTCCTGCCCAGCTGCGCGCAGGATGCCGAGGCTGTTGAGCTGGAATTCGACTTTGCCGCCCAGCACAGGCGATGCCAGCCGGCGGCGATAGTCGATCGCGGGCAGGGCCACCGGCACCAGCCCCTGATTGTCACCCGCGCGCAGCGTCTGGGTCGCCCAGCCGGCAATCGACAGGTAGGAGTTGGGATCGATCCGCTCGACTTCCACCACCGAGCGCAAGCGATCGTCGCGGCTGATATCATAGCGGCGCAGGAATGTGCGGTCCGTGGCGCGGCGTACCGAGGCAGTGACGCTCCACGCCGGCGAGAGCTGGAAACGGCCATTGGCAAACACATAGCCGCGAAACTCGCGCTGCGCCGTGCTGGGTAGACCCGCGACAGGAATCACATCGGAGCGGGTGCCATAGCCGGTGATCTGGTAAGCGCCCTTGTCGGTAAGCGCGCGATACTGCGTCGCCAGCATCGGCGCAGCCTTGGTGTAAACATAGGCCGTGGCCGCAATATCGCGGTTGGGCGAAAGGCGCTGATACCAGGTCTCGCTGATTTCCACCCCGTTTGACGGAGTGAGGCGAAAATTTGGGATCAGCAGCCCGGATATCGCCCGGCCATCGGTAGCCAGCGCGAGGCCAGGTAGCGGCATAAGCCGGATACCGAACAGCTCCAGCCGCGCACCGCGGAAGCGCACCGTCTTGGTGTCGGGCTCGTAGATCACTTTGCTCGCAGTCACGCGCCAGCTAGGCCGCTTGGCGCAGCCTTGTGCATCCTCGACATCGCAAGCCGAATAGGCCGCATGATCGAGCAGGACATCGCCATCCTGGCCGCGCTCGCCCGAACGTGCCGCCAGCCGCCCGCCCTCGCGCAGCGCCAGCAGCACGTTCTGCATGCTGCCGGTCTCGAATTCGTCGTTAAGCTCGAGGCTATCGGTGAACAACTGGTTGCCATCGGCATCGACCAGACGGATATTGCCTGAAGCAATGATTTTCCCGCTCTTGCGGCTCCAGGTCACTTTATCGGCCCTGACCGACCGCCCTTCGCTGCGCAGCACGACATTGCCGCTGGCCGTCACCGTGTCATCATTGTCGGCATAGGCAATCGCATCCGCCTCGAAATCGACTGCCTTGCCTTCCCGCGTGTCGCCGGCGGAAGGTGATTCGGCAACCTGCGCGCTGGCGATTCCGGAGGTCAAAACCAGCGCGCAGCATACCAGCGCAAGG